>CAYOTU010000013.1:0-19079 GCA_964406905.1 uncultured Myxococcales bacterium
GCCATCGCGCACCCCCTGTGTCATTCAAAGCAGGGCGAATATAGGCTGGCCGCCCCGTCGAAACAAGGCGCTTCCATGACATCCCAGCGTTCGTCTTCAATCGGCTGGCAGAGTTCCTTGTCTATCTGGTCCTGCCCGTGGTGGGTGCGGACCGATCGATCCGGGGCTGTATCCGTCTGGACGACGCGATGGACGCGTACGCGCGGGAGGTGATTACGCGCAAAAAGAGCGTTACGGATGACGACAATTGACCAGGATAGTCGGATGGCCACTGATGCCCCCGGGCTGTTCGAAGGGCTGGGGGCCGTAGTTTTATCGCCAGTAGATCAACCATGACGACATGCGAATCCCACCTTTAAACCCCCCGTTGTCCACCCAGACCGGCTCGTAGGGCTCTCCGGCAAGCATTCCCGCGTACTCCAACACGTTCTCGCCATCGACAATCGCGTCGGTGACGTCCGCAACGAAGGGCTTCACGTCGAAACCGGGGCACCAGCCGCCCCGGCCGAAGGGCCAGGTGCCATACTGGTTCGGGACGACCCCGTCCTCGATCTGCTCCATACAGCCCCAGGTGTTCCCCGTCTCGGGGTGGGCCTTGACGAACTCCTCACCGTTGACGGTGAAGTGGTGGGTGTGGTTGCAGAACTCCGCGCAGTTCTTCGTGTCCACGCCAAAACCGTGCCCTGTGATCAGCGCGTAGATTTCTACCTTTGTCACGTCGTCGGGGATGTCCAGGACAATGGGGGGGCGGTCATCGTTGTAGTGCTCGTCGAAGGGGTCCTTGCCCGGCCAGAGGAAGGTGGCCTCATCCGGGTGACCGCCTTTCCCCCGGTTGGAGAGGCGCAGGTTCAGCCAGGTGTCGTACGCGTAGCCAGCGTTGTACCGGAGCCGGACGGTGCCGCCTTCCTGGAAGAGCGCCAGCATCTGGGAGATGTCCGTCACCCAGCGGCCCTCACGGCCGCAGGTGGTGATCCATCTGGCCACCTCCACGTCGCACTTCTCCGGGTCATTGGGGTCTGCGCAGAGGTGAAGCCAGGAGATGTAGTCCCACTCCCCGCAGTTCTGCTCGTCGTTGTCCGGGCAGTAGGCACCGAGATCGATGAGCATCGTGTCAAAGCCGGCCATGGTAGCGGCGTCGGGCAGGTCGACCTCTACGATCTCCGTCTTCACGTTTTTTCCCGAGAAGACCGGGATCACGGTGACATCGGTCTCCGCGTCCAGGGTCTCCTGTCGAGCCCACTCGAAGTTGAACCAGCGCACTTCATGGGTGAGGTATGAGAGTTCCGCTGTGGCCCCCTCTGACGCAGGAAAGACCAAGAGCCCCGTGGCCCGCCAGCGCTGGAAGCGATCGATCGCGAAAGCGAACGCTGAGTGGGCCTGGACAGCCTCCCCGAACGCGCCAGGGATCTGGAACGCTGGGGTGGTGACGAAATGAACCCGTTCCACCCACCAGTCCTGCTTTTCAGGGACGAACTGGTCCAGGGCCTGGCCCATGGCCTGGCTCATGGTCTGGACGTCCGCGGCCGCGTCTTCCTGGTAGGAGCAGAAGAAGTAGTGGACGTTCTGGGGAGACCGGTCCAGGAGGTCTGCCACCGACGAGGCCCAGAGCTGGTTCGAGTAGTCGTACTCCGAGTGATGGAAGACGAAGACGTACACGTCCTCGCCGCTCCACTCGGCCTCAAAGTCCCAGTCCCCGTGCAGGGTAGGCAGGACGAAGGGGCCAGCGATTTCCCGGTAGCCTGGGCCATAGGGGCCTTCGGAGAAAGGCACGAGGGGCGGGGACGGAGTGATGTCCTCGGGCGGGAGCGTGTCCGGGGGCGGTGCCGTGTCCTCGGGCGTGGCGTCTGGAGGGTCAGGCGTGGTGTCTGGGGTTACGAGGTCAGGCGCTGTGTCCGCTGCGACGACCTCGGGCGTGGCGTCCGGCGTCGAGCCGCCGCCTGTGGAGCAGGCGGCTATGAGGACGAGGAAGACGAGGAAGACGAGGAACAACAAAGAGAAGGATCTACGCATCGGCACCCCCCATCGTTCGCTGCATTGTATCCTTCCTTCCTGAAAGGGGGAAGGGGACTGACTGCCATTTACGTTCGTTTAGGGCTATTGACTTCCCCGCCCTTCGACTCGCTTTGCTCCCTCAGGATTCCGCCCTCTCTCTCGCTTTGCTCGTTCGGGGCTCCAGTACTATCTCTGCACGATTCGAACTTTGGTTGTTGAGACCAACCCCACAACCACGAGTTCGGCACAAGACGGGGGTGGAGTCCGAGACGACGACCAAAGGTCGGCGCCTCGGACGGAATCCTGAGGGAGCGAAGCGAGTCGAAGGGCGGGGAAGTTCACACAACTACACGAACGTAAACAACGCGAACGTAAACAACGCGAACGTAGCAGCGGCCGGGACTGGTCGGGGCGATGGGGGATTCAGCGTCAGCAACAAACAAAAGTGCGTTACGTTCCTAACTCACGTCCCATTTTCCCTCTCCGCGGAGCGCTGCAACGATCTCCGCTGCCCGGCCCTTAAGAGTCATATAGTCGGTCTTTGCCACCCGATTGAGGGGCATCTCCCCCGCAGCCACGATCTCCACGTGGCTCGGGCGGGAGTAGGCAGCGATCTCCTTGCAGGCAGCATGGATTTCGTCCGCTGTGACCTCCTGGCCGGGCGCCACCTCCACGAAGGCCATAATCGCCTCGGTGAAAATTTCGTGCTCCGCACCGACGCAGGCAACGGCGGAGACCCTTGGCTTCATGCTCTTGACGATGTGGTTCTCCACGTCAGCGGGGAAAACCTGGAAACCCTTGGGCTTGATCACCATCTTGGAGCGCCCTGCGAAGTGGAGACCTTCATCGTCGTAATAGCCGAGGTCCCCGGTGTAAACCACTCCGTCGGTGGAGATGGTCTTTCGGGTGTTCTCTTCGTCCCCGAGGTAGCCCAGGAAAACCTGGGGACCTTTGAAACAGATCTCCCCGATCTCGCCGGGGTCCTTCTCAGCCCCGGCCGCTCCGTCCGCGGTCATGGGCGTGCGCACGGAGATCGGGAAGAGGGGCATGTCCCGCCCGATGCCCTTGATCAGGTCGTCCACGTCCGCGTTGACGTCGGTGTAGGTGCAGAACCCCGCTGTCTCGCTGAGTCCTAGGCCCGTGCCGATGCGGGGGGCCATGGACTTCATCTTCTCGAGGAAGGGCCGGGAGACCTGCTGGCCGCCATAGATCGCAAACTCGAGGCTGGAGAGGTCATAGGAGTCATAGTCCGGGAGCCTCCACTCCAGGTTGAACAGGGCGGGGATCTGTCCCAGCATCGTGACCTTGTGCTTCTGGATCGCGTCGAGGCTCTTCGTTGGATCAAAGACATGCAGGATCACCGAGGTGGCTCCGCGGTAGATCGTCGTGTCGAGTTGCTCCGTCACGCAGCCCACGTGGGACGGGGGCAGGTTCACCATCATCCGGGAGTCCGAACTCATCTCAAAGGCCACCGACAGACCGATATTCTGGACCAGGATGTTCTCGTGGCTCAGGAGCGCCGGCTTCGGTGACCCCGTGGAGCCCGTCGTGAAGATGATCAGCGCGGGATCCTTGATGTCCACCCGAGATCGAGCACGCTTCACCGACCCGGTGAGCTTGCTCTTGATGAAGACCCACTTGATATCCTTCACCCAATCCTTCACCCAGGTGGCGCCCGCCACGATCAGGGCAGGATCGTCCTCCTTCTGGAACTGGATCCGGTGCTTGATGAAGGGGGAGCCGGCCAGGACCTCAGCGACCAGGGGGCGGAAGTCGGCGACGGGGGTTTTCCCGAGGAAAAGCCAGGCCTTGGGCTTCATCTTGTCCATGCAGTACTGGACCTCCCCTGCCTTGAGGCGCAGGTCCAGGGGCGCCAGGATCGCGCCGATGCGGTGGCACGCGAACATCAGGTAGACGTGCTCCTTGAGGAGGGGGAGGCTCGTGGCCACCACGTCCCCCTTGCGAATTCCCACAGCGAGGAGTTTCGCTGAGAAGGCCGAGACCGAGGTCTCGAACTGTTTCCAGGGGATCGTCTCCCCGGTGTCATACTCGATCAATGCCGGGGCAGAGGCCTTCTCCCGGGCCCAGCGGGCCACGTAGTCGGCGAGGTTGGGCAACAGGGCCTCGTACTGTGTCTGGCAGAGCGCATCTTTCTGTGGATCGAACATGGAACCTCCCAGGTCTGAGACAACACGTCTTTGGGACATTAACATGTTCTGCTCCGGAGGGTCAACGAAACCGGCGACTGAGAAGTTGCCCCTTCTCTTCTCTGGGGTAGACTCAATCGCAGAACCAGATCTTAGTTCCACGTTGATCCAGGGGGACGCGATGTTCGTACGCATCACTGAGGCGAAGACGGAGGAAGATCGAGAGCGTCTTTTCCGGTTCCGGTACCGAATCTACGCGGATGAGCTGAACAAGAAACTCCCCGGGATGGATCACAGGCAGCGGATCTACCGGGACGCGCAGGACGAGCACGCGCACCTTCTCGCAGCGGTGGACCAGGACACAGGACGGATCGTTGGCACGACGCGCACGGTTCGCTTGGAAAGCGGGGCCCTCCCGGAACACATGGCGCCCTTCCTGAATATGGAGCCCATGGGCCAGGCCTTGGGGCCGGACGCGGTGAGCTACACCAGCGCGATGATGGTGGACCCCGCGTACCGCGGGAAGACCGTGGCTTCGCTGCTTGCCCTGGCTCTGTACCGCAACGCGTTGCGTGGCGGGCTGCTGGTGGATGTCTGTGTCTCGGAGATTGGCCTCGTGCGCCTCTACCACCAGCTCGGCTATCGGCCCTACTGGCATCCCTTCCGCCCTCACGCAAGCTCGGGCCTTCGGGTACCCATGGTCATCTCTGTGCGGGACCGCGAGTACCTGCAGCGGGTGGACAGCCCCTTCAAAATATTCTGTCGGGCCACCGACGACGACCGCGGTGAGACGATCCGGAAGATCAAGGGCCTCTACCCTCTCTGCGTGGACCCGCCGGTCACACCCACGGAGAAGCGGGTCCTCTGGGCATCCCTGGCACACGCGCCGGTGAAGGAGGAGAGGCTTCATCTCTTCCACAACTTCACCGAGGACGAGATCGAGGAGCTGCTTGAGACCTATCCACAGGTGGCCATCGCCGCGAGCGAGAGCCTGTACCAGGAGGGCGAGGTCGAACGGGGCATGGGGGTGATCCTAAGTGGGCGCCTGGGGGTGTCCTTCGATTTTCGACGCAACCCGCACATCATCGCTGTCCTGGGCGAGGGGGAGGTCTGCGGCGAGATGTCGTCCCTCCTGGGGATCGATCGGACAGCGAACCTCGTAGCGCTCGAAGAGACCCGGATCCTTTTCCTGCCCTCCAACCTCCTGGAGCGCCTGGCGAAGAAGGACACGGCCGCAGCGGCCAAGGCCGGCCGTAACCTGGCAGCGATTCTTGCGTCGCGGCTCCACGCGATGAACCGCCAGGTCAAGACCCTCATGGACCGGGTACCGACCCGCTACATGCGCTCCCTGGAGACCTGGGACGACTTCGCATCCACGCCAGCACTCGGGCCGGACTCGGACCAGTCCTATAACATCACGACCTTGGACGACCCCTCCCGGGAGTTGGTCCGTCTGGAACGCCAGGCCCAGCTTGGCCGGGCCATGGAGTTGTATCACCTCCGCAAGATCGGCTTCCAGGACGGGCGGACATACCTGGACTTGGGCTCGGGCCCAGGCCTGACCAGCTTCATGCTGGCCCGGACTTTCCCCGGCAGCCGGATCATCGGCGTGGAGCCGGATCCCTACCTACGCAACCGGGCCGTGGAGCTGGCCATGCACCAGGGCCTTGGGGATCGGTGCTCCTTCATCGAGGGAAAGGGGGAGACACTCCCCCTGGAGGACAACTCGGTTGACTACTGCTATGCCCGCTTCGTGTTCCAGCATCTGCCCGAGACCGACGCTGTGCTCAAGGAGCTGGCCCGGGTGACCCGCCCAGATGGCGCGGTGGTGGTGGCGGATGTGGACGACGGAGGAATCGTCGTCCACCCGGAGCCCGCAGACTTCGAGGACTTCCAGGACCGCACGGCAGAGGCCCAAGGCCGTATGGGAGGGGACCGGCATATTTCCCGCAAGCTCCGGCAGAAGATGCTCGCCGCGGGGCTCACTGCGACCCGGGTAGATGTCGCCATGATGACCCCGGACGAGGTACCCTTCGCAGCCCTGGTGGACGCAATGTTCAACTTCAAGGAGCAGACGCTTCGGCGCTCAGGCCTCTGGAAGGAGAAGGACCAGACCGTCCTGGACTCGCTGCGGGCTCTCCCCGGGGAGCCCGGGGCCTTCCTTCTCGTGCCGATTTTCTTCGGAAGCGGCCTCAAACCCTCGGACTGATTCATACCAATTCTAGGAGAATTGGTATCAGGCCTCTCCCCCTGGTGCGAGCATCCTCAGCAGGGTTGCCGGCTCCGCGACGCCTCGATCAGCGACCCACTCAAGCGCCCGGGTCCCCCGGGCCGGATCGGTGAGGTGGGCCAGCCGCCACTGGGCTGCTGCCGCGTGGAGGGCCATGTCCGCGTCCTCGTACCGGCCAGCGGCCTGCCGGAAGCGCACAGCGGCGCCCTCCTTGTCCCCCCGCACTTGCGCCACCTGAGCCCGGAGCATCACCGCGTGACCTCGGGTCCATAGCGGCCCCTCGCCTTCGAGGCGCTTCGCTATTCCCTCGACGCGTTTCAGGGAGCCAGCCGTAGCCTCCGCGGTAGCGATGAGGCTGCGGCCCAGGACATCGAGGGCCAGGGACCGGCAGAACACGACGGAGCGGGAGGTTGAGCGATTGAAGCGGGTCCAGAGCTCCTGCGCTCGTTTCGCTGCGTCCTGGAACCGGCCTTGGTAGAGATCAATCTGGGTGAGGGCCCGGGCCGCGTAGAAGTGCTGGAGCGTGAAGCCCTGTCCGGTCCATTGCTCGATTGCACCCTCCACGTCGGCCTGCGCTGCTGCGGGGTCGCCGGTGATCAGGTGAGCGTTGATCTCCATACCCAGGCGCACATGGGACTCGGAGTGGAGGTCCCCCCGGTCCCGCGCTGTGCGCAGCAGCTCGTGGTATAGCTCCAGGGCCTCCTCGAGGTCCCCGAGGAAGCCCGCTGCAGCCAGATTGTAGATACGGGCGGTGATCAGATCCCAGGGAGACTCACTCGCCTGCTGGCCGAGGAAAAGCGAGGCCTGCCGGGCCGCATCCCGGCAGTGGCGCCAGCGCCCTACCTGGAGCATAGCGACAGCCCTGGTCATGGCCACGGAGCCCAGCAGGGTCCGGTCGCCGAGGCGTTCTGCGATCTGCTCTGCTGTGGCGAAGTTGGCCTCTGCGCGGCCCAGCCCCTTGAGTCCCCCGACAGCGAGGAAAGCGGCCTCCATACCGAGGGCTCGGGCTAAACGGCGGGGCTCTCCTGCGTCCAGTGCCATGAGGAGGCACTGGTTCTGGTAGACCAGACCCTCCGCCGGGTCGGCCAGACCGAAGCCCAGCGCGGCCCCTCCACACGCGTCGATGCGGTCCAACATCTCCCGGGAGATCTCGTCCTCCGGTCGCTCCACATAGCTCATACCCCTCAGGCGAACACGTACGCGCAGGCTGATGAGGCTGGTCAGCACCGCCGCGGTGCTCCCCGGAACCCGGATTCCCAGGTCCTTGAGGACCCGGTGCAGCAGCTCCTTGCCCCGCTGGAGGTGGCCACTCATCAGGTTGAGAGTGGCTGCCCGGGACACCAGACGCCAGGCTGTCTCGGGAGGACGGAGCGCCGCGGCGGCCATGAGGGCCTCCGCTGCTTCGGGGCCACGGCCGGCCTTCTCCAACGCGTCGGCGAGGCGCAGGTCGAGGCCCCGACGCATGGCCTGGCCCTCGGGGAGCAGATCAGCGCAGCGACGGAACAGGTCCGCGGCCCGCTCAAAGGCCAGCGCGGCGTAGGCCTGGTCCGCAGCGGCCTGGGCGTGGACCGCGGCTCGACCACGATCACCGCCCTCGAGAAAGTGAACGAAGAGGCTCTCCGGATCCGCTGTCCCGGTGGCGTCCAGGACCCGGGCCAGCGCCAGGTGGTGCTCCCGCAGACGCTCCGGCGCGAGGCCCGCTATAAGGGTGGTGCGGATCCGGTCGTGGTAACACTCGATGGGGTCATCCTGGTCCCTGCCGTGGGTCCGCACGAGCTTCTGGGCTGACAGGATCGCTATGGCCCGCCAACCCTGGGCCCCGATCCCCGCCGTGGTCCACGAAGCCCGCTGGGGCAGAGGTTGGCCAGCCACGGCCACAACCTCCATGAGCAAACGGGACTCAGCGGGGAGGATCCGTACCCGGTGGTCGATGACCTCCTCCAAGGTGAGGCTCGTAGCGTCAACCCGGGGGGACGCGACGGCCTCGGGGATCCGGAGGTAGCGGACCATCTCCTCGATGAAGATCGGCACCCCCTCGGCCTCCCGGGCGATGTCCGCGGCCCGCTCCCGTTCCTCCGGGGCCTCGGACTCGAGGAGGCGCTCGGCCAACTCCACGGCCTCGTCCCAGTCAAGGGGGCCCACGTCCACGGCCTGCGCTACCCCCTCCCCAGCTGCCTCGCCGTCGAGGAACGCACGGACCAGGGGGCGTTCGTCCACCTGCTCGCTGCGCACCCCGAGGAGGAGAAGGAGGGGCGGGGGTGCGGGAGGCCGGAGCAGCTCCCGAAGCCGGCCCAGGCTGTCCCCGTCACTCCACTGGAGGTCGTCGATATGCACCACCAGAGGATGACGCCTCGCCACGCGGTCCAGCAGATCCCGGAGTGCGGCGAACGCGCGCCGCCGCTGCTCCAGGGGGTCCCCCAGCTCGATCCCGGGCGGAGATGGTCCGGCGATGCGATCGATCACCTTGAAGACTCTGCCAAGGAGGGAGATGTCCTCCGGTATGAGTTCGTTCCGTTCCTTCTTGGGGAGAGTCAGGAGGTGCCGGGCCAGCGCGTCCACCACCGAGTCCAGAGCTTTGAAGGGCACCGACTCACGCTCGAAGCAGCGGCCCGAAAGCGCCAGCCCGCCCTGGCCCTGGACATCCTCCAGGAATTCCTGCACCAGCGCGGTCTTGCCCATACCAGAACGACCCCGGATCTGGACAGTGACCTGGCGTCCCCAGCGGACCTCGTCCAGGGCCCGGCGTAGCTCGGCCAGCTCCTTGCGCCGGCCCACGAGGCCGATACCGAAGCCGGTCCCCGTGGCGTCGAAGACGGAGGACTCAGGGTCCAGACCGAGGCGCTCCATCAGCTCCTCACCTGTGGGACGCCGGGCAGGAACGAGGTGGAGGAGGTCCATGCAGAAGGAGACCAGGTCATCCGGCAAGGTCGGGTTGAGGTCTGTCGGAGACACTGGGGTTACCCGGGTCTTGGCGACGAGCACCTCGGACATCCGGCCACTGTGGGGTACCTGCCCCGTCAGGGCCTCGTAGAGGACCGCGCCCAGCGCGTACCAGTCGCTGGCCTCGTCAAGGCGCTCTCCTCGGGCCTGCTCAGGGGACATGTATGGCACCGTGCCGGAGATCAGGTGGCCCTGGAGCCCGTCGGGCGCGGGGTTGATGTCCTGCACCAAGCCGAAGTCCAGGAGGACAACCCGGCCAGCGGGGGTCACGAGGATGTTGGAGGGCTTAAGGTCACGGTGGAGCTTCCCGGCCTGATGGAGGGCGGAGACCCCTGCCACGAGCTGGGGCAGGACGGAACGAAGCCGGACCAATCCCTTGGGCCCCAGGAGTTCGAAGGGCGACCGCGCCTTCTCCAGCGGACCGGCGGGGCCGTCCTCCCGGGCTCGGGCCTGGACCCGGTCCGCGGCGTCTGTGCCCACCACCGTGGAAGCGCAGCCATCATCGATTTCCGTGGGAGGCTCCCCTTGCCGGGGGGGCGGGGCCAGATCCGAGCCCCGCCCCAGCCGGGTGCTCAGGAGGGACGTGTCCGAGCCCTCTCCGCAGAGGGCCTCGAAGATTTCAGGACCCCAGAGCCAGGACAGGAAGGATACGCCCTTGACCAGGTCCATGGACAGGAACCACTCGTCGTCCACGTTGAACAACCCGTGGAGTCCCACCAGGTTGGGGTGTGTCACGTCAGCGAGGGAGCGAAATTCGTTTTTGAAGAGGTAGATCTCCAAGGGGCCGAGGTGGGTCAGGACCTTCAGCGCGACGTTTTGTCCCGTGGCCCGGTCAAGGGCCTCCCAGACCGTACCCATGCCGCCCGCGCCGATGACCCGGCGTCGTTCGAAGCGTTCCCGAACGTTTAGCTCCGTCTTTACCATGGGCCTGAGTATATCAGACCATTGATTCCGAGCACACAAACTCTGCACAATGGACCCCTGACGGAGGAGCATCCCATGTCAACGCTGATCCTCTCCATGATCCTCGTCCTGGCGCCCGCCGTTTCACCGAGACCGAGCTGCCCGTGATCCGGAAGCACCTGAAGCGAAAGCTGAAGAAGGGGGAACTGAGGGACCTCAAGGCCACAACGCCAGCACACTGACTGAGTCCTCTCGGGGCGCGAAGCGGACCATGACATTCCGGCCATCGGCCTTGATCTCGTCGGGGCTGCCGAGCGCCGCGACCAGACGGTCCAGAAGCGCGAAGCCGCCGGGGGTATCACCGGGAGCGGCGTGGAGCTTTGCGGCCAGGGCTTCGGCACGCTCCCGGATTGCGGGCGCCTCGTCTTTGGACAGGAGCAGCAAGAGCGCAGCGATCTCTTGCAAGGGATCGGCCTCTGTCTCGGCACCATCGCCGGCCCCGACCTCGCCGCCCTGGTCCAGCGCTGCCTCGAGGGACCAGCTCATGGCCCGCGCCTCTCCGCCGTCGCGCATGGTGAGGAGCACCGAGATCCGACCATCCTCGAAGATCCCGATCTCAATTCCCTCGGGCTGACCCTGTCCTTCTGTGCGCTGGAATAACGCCACAGGAGGATCCCGTCCGCTGGGGAACACCGGCGCTGGGCCCAGCCCCCCCTGCTCTTGGCGGTTGCGAACCTGGGCCAGGAGGGCCAGGGGGCCCAGCGCCACCACGTCACCGGCCCGGTAGCAGGGGCCGCCCCCGTCCCAGGTCCCGGGGAAGTCCTCGCCGCGGCAGCCGTCGGCCGCGTCTCCTGTCAGGAGAACGAGCTCCCCTTGCTCGTAGCAGACGGCCATGAGACGCTCTGCTGCGATTGGGTCCACGCCGTGTCGTTTCCAGATCTCCAGTTTCGCCAAGCCGCCTTTTCCGTCTGGCAGGCGTTCCCGATCCCAGGAGATGGCCCGGCTCGAATCCGGAGGCACCAGCTCCGCCATGTCTGGCCCCGCAGGCCAGACAAGGAGAGCCACGCAAGCGCCCAGGACCAGCACTCCCAGGGCCAGGATCCAATCCGGGCCGCTGGGCTCCGCCGCGGGTGCGTCCCCTCTATCCCGGCGGCGGCGCCCCACCTCGATGAGGAAAGAGAGCCCGATACCGATGCAGTAGAGGACCAGCAACGGCACAGCCATGAGAATCTGTGAGATGGCGTCGGGCGGGGTGAGCATCGCACCCAGGATGAAGGAGCCAACAGCGAAGTATTTCGAATACTTTACAAAATGACGCCAGGAGATGACCCCGGTCGCTGTGAGGAGGACCATCACCAGTGGGAGCAGGAACACCAGGCCGAACATCATCATCAGGAGCAGGGCCGTGGAGAACGCACTCTGCATGGTCAACTGGAAGTCGATTCCCTCGCCCCCCATGGTGAACGCTGTGAGGAAGTCAATCACCAGGGGCAGAATCAGCCGGTAGCAAAACAGGACCCCGATGAAAAACATCAGCAACGACAAGATAACTACACGACGAACGGGACGGCGCTCGTGAGGGTGCAGCCCCGGCTTCACAAAGCCCCAGACCTGGGCCAGAATCACCGGCGCTGACAGCACCACAGCAGCGGCCACGCTCATTTTCAGGTAGACGAGGATCGCTTCGGCTGCGTCGATCGCTATGAGGCGAAAGATGTCATGACGGGCCAGCGCTACACGGATCGGCTCGTTGATCACCGCGAAGATCTTCTCACGGAAGGCCCAAGAGAGGATGAACGCGGCCACCATAGCCACTGCCACCCGCACCAATCGAATCCGCAGCTCGCCCAGATGCTCCCAGAAGGACATGACACGACTTTGGGAATTGTCGGTCATGGAGTTTCCTCATCCTCAGGCTGCGGCCCATGCCTGGGAAGCTGTGGTTCGTCGGTTGATGTCGCTGTCGCGGTTTCGGAATCCACGGTCGCAGGCTCCCGGCTGGGATCGGGGGCTTCCACGGTCGCAGGCTCCCGGCTGGGATCGGATTTTTCCGCCGGGGGTTCACGGCGAGGAGGCCGAGAAGGCTGAGCCGTACGATAGATTTCGTTCTCCAATTCGTCCAGCCCCACCTCGTGCTTGATCTGGTTTGCGGCCCGACGAATATCCCTGAGCCCTTTGCCGATGGTCCTCGCAATCTGGGGGAGCTGCTTCGGGCCGAAAAGGATCAGGATGACCACAAAGATCATCATCATTTCCGTGGTCCCGAGACTGCCCAGGAAGGCGAATGTCATCAGTTCGTCCATGGCCCCTCCGATTATAGCAGCCTCGGCGGCCCGCTACCCGCGGTCCGGATCGGTAATCCGGCCTCCAAGAGCGCCTTGGCCCAGGTCGTTGCAGCCGCGCCGGTTATGAGGATCTCCCTCGGAGCCACCTCCCGGGCCGCAGCGCACAAGGTATCGAGATTCGGCGCCATCGGTACGGAGAGCCCGATCTCTTCATCGGGGCCGACCAGGATTACCTCTCCCTCACTCGCTGCACCGAGGGTTATCCTGGGGCCCTTCGAGTTCGAGTCCACGTCCTTGGGCAGGGGCCCGCCGGCCCGCCGCCATCGCTCAGTCCTGCGGGAGGGCACATCGAGGCGAGGCGTCCGGTCGAGGCGCGCGGCCAGCCCCCCGGCCAACTCGGCGGCCAGCCAGACGTGTGCCACTCGGAACTCCACCCCGGGCTGCGCGGCTGAACGGGCAGCGAGGTCATCCATCCACGGGCCCCAACCGAACCCCGCTTCCGGCGGCGCGTCCAGCCGGAGGATCCAGGTATCCGCGGGGAGGAACCGGGGTGGAGGGGCGAGGTCAGTGCCCCCGGGTCGAAATCCCGCTGTGTAGAGCACAGCGCCTTCGTCAACGCGAAAGTGGAGTTGCGCGGCCCCGTGGACCTGCCCCGAAGGCAGGAGCCGCACCTCCGCTGCGCCCAGACGGATTGGCTCCCCTTCGGGTGCGGTGAGGAAGGGTCGGTCGAGGCCGAAGTGGTACCGTCCGGTGAACGCACCGGCCAAGGCCCGATCCCCCCGTCGCCCGGCGGGCACGAGGCAGGAGCTGATGAAGCGCAGACCCCGCCCCACGGGGGGCGTGTCGAGCCAGAGAGACGCTGGACGAATCCATGGTCCCTTCTTCCAGCCGACGAGTGTGGAGCGCATCCCGTTCATTCCCGAGAGGTTAAGGGGTCGAGCGCTCGGCCGCAAGCTCCAGGCAGCCGAGCGCACCGCTCAGGCGCGGCCGCGGCAGGGCCTTGACGTGGCCCTTCCATGCGACGTCAAGGAGGTAGACGAGGCCTGGGCTCTCGGCCAGCCCTCCGGAGAGGTACAGCGGGAGATCGCTGACGTCGGGTATACGTCCCAGGAGTTGGAGGAGCCGCATGGCCACGCTCCGAAGAATTCCAGCGCATATTCGCTCTACGGGGACCCCGTCGACCACGAAGCTCACCACCTCGGATTCCCCGAAGGTGGCGCAAACGTTGGACAGGACCACCGGGTCAGCGTGGTGTCGCAGAACCTCGTCTAGATCCATCTCCAGGAGCAAGGCCATGTTCTCCACGTAGCGACCGCTCCCCGCGGCGCAGCGGTCGTTCATCACAAAGTCCACCACCGTGCCGTTCCGCACCCGGATCCCCTTGGTGTCCTGGCCCCCCAGATCCGCCAGGAGGAACTCTCCGCTGCCCACCTGGGCAGCAGCCCCCGCTGCATGGGCGTGGACCTCGGGGACAGCGCGGCAGCCCGCCAAGCCATCCAGGTGGCGCCCGTAGCCCGTGGCCACACCCAGGAGGCCGGCCGGGGCCTGGATCCCCAGCTCGTCCCGGAGCAATGCCGGGAGGTCCAGGATCAGCCCCGCAGCCCCGCGGCGGGCCCAGGTCCGGTAGAAGCTCATGGAGTCGATGATCCGAACCTCCTCGTGCCCTGCTGCGTCCTGGAACGCTACCTTGGCGAAGCGGGAGCCGAGATCGAGCCCGAGAGCCGGCCTGCTCGACACCTGCGCCTTCGGCTTGGTCGCGGCTCGGATTGGGCGTTGCCTGGGCTGCGTGATGGTCCTGACAAAGGCCTCGATGCGGATCCGATCCCGCCCCGCCACCGGTCCGGGTACGTCCCCTTCCAGGTGCAGTCGAGGGAGATCACCAAGGAGGCGATCCACAGCGGGGGTCTCCAGATTATGGTAACAAAAGGACTGATCGTAGACCAGCCAGCCCTCCAGTCCCCGGCGTTCAGCTTCGATGCGGGCTCGCGCTACCCGCGCCCTGATACCATAGGGATATGCATATCGACTGTACTGCGCTCCCAGGGAATCAGCCGGAGGGATCATGGCGAAATCAGACGCGATCTCATTGAAGACCACCCGAGCCCCGGCCGCGTCCATGGCATCATGAAGATCCGTAAGGGCCGGGGGGACGCCGAAGAGGCCCAACCGCGGACCCTCGCCAGCCGCATTCCGCCGGGATGCTGACTCGATAAATGCCATCAGATCATTGTGATATGCGACAGCATCTCCGCCAAGATCCGAAGATTGCACGAGCCACCGATGGTTCTCTTCCGCTGTGACCTTTCCCTCGTCCCAGGTGAAACGGTCCAGGCGTTCCAAGCCAGCGCGCAGAGGCGCCAGCTCCCGCCGCACGGCCTCGGCCGCGTCGAGAGTCGTTCCCAACTGAGCAGCGAGGTCAGCCATAGCGGAGTTGACGGCAGCGACGGACCGATTTGCCAGGGGATAGCGAAACTCGATGACCTCCACACCCAGGTCCCGGAGCAGCTCAGCCATGGCTCGGTTCGCGGAGCAGTCTCCGTCAGTCACCACCAGAATCCTGCTGAACCCCAGAGCCAGGGTGGCCGCGTAGAGACCCCGGGTCCAGGCACAGCTTGTGCGGGGAAGCCCGGCGGACTCAGCCTGAGCCAGGAGGTCGAGACGGTCCGGTGCAATGATGAAAGCGTTGTTTACGTCCATGGGCCGCAGCCCCGCGGCCAGGAGCACCTCGACGGGGGACGTTGAAAAGATACCGACGCGTCGGTCTTCCATCAAGCCCCTCCCACCACGAGACCGCTCAGCCCAGGCGGACCACCGGGGCCGGGTCCGGTAGCTCAGTACGGCCCCGCAGGAGGACGTCCGCTATTCGCTCTGCGGCCCGGCCGTCGCCGTAGAGGCTCACGGAAGGCAGGGGGCCGCGGGCGATAGCGTCCGCGGCCGCGGATGCTATGAGAGATCGATCAAAGCCCACCAGCAGACCGTAGCCGTGCTCCAGGAGCTCTGGATGTTCCGTGGCGTCCCGGGCCACCAGCACGGGCTTCCCATAGAGGGACGCCTCCTCCTGGACGGTTCCCGAGTCTGTGACTACGAGGACCGCACTGGCCAGGAGGCGGGCGAAAACCGTAGCGCTCGGGGGCGCGGAGAAACAGACCCGCGGATGGCCCTTGAGGACCCGGTGCACCTGGTCGCGTACTCGGCTATCGGGGTGGACCGGGAGGACCAAGTGAAGATCCTTGGCCTGATCAATGACCTTTCGGAGCCCCTCGCAGACAGCGGCGATGCCACCCTGCCAGCCCTCCCGCCGGTGAAGGGTCGCCAGCATATAGCGAGCGCCCGCGGGGAGGCCGACGTCCATGGCGCCGGTCTTTCCGGCGAGGATCCGACGGCGCAACTTCAGGGCCCGATCGATCCCCGTATTTCCTGTGCGGAAAATCCTGGTCGGGAGTTGGTTCTCCTTGAGAAGGTTCTCCACCCCCGCGGCGCTATGCGCAAAGTGCCAAGTGGCCATGCGCCCGATCTCCCGGCGATTGCCCTCCTCGGGCCAGGGCGTACCCAGCACGTCGCTGCGGAGCCCCGCCTCCACGTGGGCCACGGGGATATCTTGCAAGAGGGCGGTCTCAGCGGCGGCCATGGCCGGGGTGTCGTCCCCCTGGACTACGACTAGATCGGGCTTGCATTCCCCGAGGATTGCTCCGAAGGCCTTCCGCATCAGTCCTGAGAGCTGCCGCGGGGACACCTCCCGGTCGGTTACCTCCACGGTGCGGTCCAGGGTGAGGCCTATCTCCTCTGACCAAGGGAGGAAAGGCCGCCCGTGTACCACGGCTCCACAGACCGTGAGCCGGCAGCGGGGCTCGGCCCGCAGGCGGGCGATCAGCGGAGCGAGCTTGAGGGCCTCGGTGCGGCAGGAGACCAGGGTCAGGATCGAGAGGGTCCCAGTACCGTCAGCGCCGGGGAATGGGGAGTCTCCGCCAGCCCGGTCAAAGGAACCCCCTAATCTTTTCCAAGGCAGCGGCTTCGAGCTGTCGGACCCGTTCCCGGGTCAGATTCATGATGTATCCGATCTCTTCCAGCGTGATTCCCCCCTTGTCCGCCACGTCGAGCGCACAGGTGAAGGGCATCTGCCAGACCTCCATCTCGGGGAAGTTCACCTTGATGGAGCCTGTGGAGGGGTTCACGTCCAGGAAGAGGTGGTATTTGCAGCTCACAAAGGGGCATGGACGGCTACCATCTCTGCACTCGGAGCGAGACGCAGGTCGGCGGTATTCGACATGCGGGAGTAGCTCCTTGCCCTCATTCATTTCACGGCGGGTAAGGCGCTTCCGTGCAATCGTTCTTGGTTTCGGGTAGTTACGCTTGCCGCCCGACGACATCTGCTCCCTTCCTGCGTTAGCTGCTGGAGTTCCAGATGATCCGTCAGCTATCTTGATCCAGGCGATCCCGCGCGTCAAGTAGAGAATTTCCCCGAAGAGATGTCCAAAATAACTTTTGACAACGGGGACCTCAGTGGTTACATTTCCGCCCGCTGTCCTTATGGGGCAGCAAATTTGATTGATAGGGGGTTTGAGGCACCAATGGTAGAGAACGGCAACAACGGCTCCATCGCCATGGAGGGGATGGAGGACTTTGAGGCGCTCCTCGAGCAGCACGGCACGCAGAACGAGATCACAGAGGGCAAGGTGGTCGACGGGCGGATCGTGATGGTCAGCAAGGATTACGTCACCGTCGATATCGGGTATAAGTCCGAAGGACAGATCCCGGTCGACGAGTTCATCGGACCCGATGGCAAAGTCGAGGCCAAAGAAGGAGACAAGGTCTTCGTCTACGTGGACGAGCTGGAGGACGAGCATGGACTCGTGCAGCTCTCCAAGGATAAGGCGGAGAAGCTCAAGATCTGGGACGAGATCGAAGCCGCAACGGAACGCGGCGAGCTCGTCGAAGGCGTCATCGCCAACCGGGTCAAAGGCGGACTCACTGTGGACATCGGCGTCAAGGCCTTCCTCCCCGGCTCGCAGGTGGACCTCCGTCCCGTGCGGAACCTGGAGCGATACATCGGCCAGCGCTTCCAGTTCAAGGTGATCAAGTTCAACAAGAAGCGTGGCAACATCGTTCTGTCGCGCCGTGCCTTGCTCGAGACGGAGCGCGAGGAGCTCAAGAAGAAGACCCTTGAGAACCTTGAGGTGGGCAAGATCATCGACGGAATCGTCAAGAATATCACCGAGTACGGCTGCTTCGTCGATCTCGGCGGGATCGACGGTCTATTGCATATCACCGACATGTCCTGGGGCCGGATCAATCACCCCTCGGAGATGTTCGGCGTGGGAGACGAGGTCCAGGTCAAGGTCCTGAAGTTTGACCCCACGTCCGAACGCGTATCTCTGGGGCTGAAGCAGATCTCCGAGGACCCCTGGCTCCACGTCATCGAGCACTATGACGTGAACCAGAAGATCACCGGCAAGGTGGTCAATCTCACAGACTACGGCGCGTTCGTAGAACTGGAGGAGGGCGTCGAGGGCTTGGTCCACGTCTCAGAGATGAGCTGGACCAAGCGGGTTAAGCATCCCTCCAAGGTGGTCAGCCCCGGCGACGTCATCGAGGCCTTGATCCTTGATATCGACGTGGAGAACAAGCGGATCTCCCTCGGCATGAAGCAGATCGAGGAGAACCCCTGGGAGCGTCTGCGGGATTCCTACCCCATCGGCTCCGTCATCCGGGCGAAGATTCGCAACATCACCCCCTTCGGCCTCTTTCTCGGTATTGAGGACGGCATCGACGGGCTGGTGCATGTTTCGGACATCTCCTGGTCTTCCAAGCAGAAGAACCCCCAGGAGATGTACCAGAAGGGCGACGAGGTGGACGCGAAGGTCCTCAACATCGACGTTCCCAACCAGCGTTTCTCCCTGGGCATCAAGCAGGTCCTGCCGGATCCGTGGACCACGGTGGAGCGCCGGTATCCCATCGGCACCGTGGTCCCGGGCAAGGTGACCAAGATCCTGGACTTCGGCGCGATCGTACAGATCGACGAGAGCATCGAGGGCTTGGTACATATCTCCGAGATCTCCGACGAGAAAATCGACGAGGTCGCCTCGGTCCTCTCCGAGGGGCAGGAGGTCAAGGCCAAGGTCGTGAGTCTTATCCCCGATGAGCGCAAGATCGGCCTCTCTATCCGCCGGGTTCGTGACGAAGAAGCCGCGGACATGCAAGGGACTTACCAACGCCAGGAGCGAGCCCGCACCGGGACCATGCTTGGCGACGTGCTTAAGCAGGCCATGGAGTCCGAATTGATGGAGATGGGGGTCCTCAACGAAGACGAGCCTGAGGTAGAGGCGACTCCTGAGCCTGTTGCGGAATCCGATCCCAGCCGTGAGCCTGCGACCGAGGAACTCCCCGAGTCCGAGCCCGAGCCTGAGCCCGAGCCTGAGCCCGAGCCTGAGCCCGAGCCTGAGCCTGAGCCCGAGCCTGAGCCCGAGCCTGAGCCCGAGCCCGAGCCCGAGCCCGAGCCCGAGCCTGAGCCCGAGCCTGAGCCCGAGCCCGAGCCCGAGCCCGAGCCGGAGCCCGAGCCGGAGCCCGAGCCCGAGCCGGAGCCGG
>CAYOTU010000014.1:0-16767 GCA_964406905.1 uncultured Myxococcales bacterium
GGGGAGGCGTGTCCTCGGGGGGAGGCGTGTCCTCGGGGGGAGGCGTGTCCTCGGGCGGGGGCGTGTCTGCGGGGGCCCCGTCAGACCCGAAATCCGCGCGGCGCGTGTCCTGCATGGTCGGAGTGTCCTGGGCCGTGTCCGGGGGCCCTGCGGCGCTGCCGCCACATCCACCCAGCGCAAGCAGGCCTATGACGGCAATGATCGATAGGATCCGTCGCATGCTGTCCCCCTCGTGTCGCTTCATGTTGATACTGACACGCTGCAAAAGGTGCTGTCAATGTGCTACCTGCTTCGAATCTGGAGGTGAATCATGGGCTACGTCTTCGATCCAGAGGTGCTCTACGGCTGCGCGAAGCCGCCTCGGGTGCGCCCGACTTCCTGGCACCCTGCTGGCCGGGCGTGGTATACGGGGATGTATCGGACAAGCTCCAGGAGTGTCTATGCCCCGCTCCCTCCGCGTCGTCCTCGTCGCCGCCCTGCTGACCGGGTGCGGGTCGGAGACAAGCATCAAGGCGAACTTCCCAAGGGAGGACGCGACGCAGTTCGGCCCCGGGAACCAGTGGAACACCGTGGACGGCGGAGCCGGAGCGGAAGGACGCGGGCCGAGGGACGGCGGCGGCGCAGACGGCAACGACGCCAGTCTCCACGATGACCTCACGGACGGCCAGACCGCAGAGCTGGCTTCGGACACCCCATCGGCCCCAGACGTCACGGACATCGCTGTCGAGGACGACGTGCGCTGCCTCTTCATCCCCGAGGTCGGGGAGTTTACACCGATCCTCGAGTGCTACTGGGACGACCCCGTCGAGATGACCAAGTACGACGACGTGGTGATGACCCCGGTGGTGGCGAACCTCACCGATGACAACCACGACGGCGTCGTGGACATCCACGACATCCCGGATATTGCGTTCCTCACCTACCGTCGCGCGGAGGACGGCTGCTGTAATGTCGACGCGGTGCTCCGGGTCGTCTCCGGCGCGTGCCAGGGAGGCATCAAGGGCCAGGGCGGCGGGGAGAAGCTCCTCCACGAACACTTCTGGATAGCGTCCCCGGCCCTCGACAACTCCAGCGGCCTCGCCGTCGGCGACGTGGACGCGGACGGACGCCCGGATCTGGTCGGCGTCCGGAACGGCGGCGGCACGGTAGCGTTCTCCTCTGTGCGCAGCGATCGCATCGGACCGGAGGCGATCACTGCGCACAACGGCTGGATGGTGCAGGGGACAACGGACGCGCTGGAGGCCGTCGGGGAGGAGGGTCTCGACGACGTAAAGGTGATCTCCGCGTCCATGCCCGGAGAGGAGATTCGCTTTACGGGGACATGGCCGCTGGCGACCCGGGCCATCGCTATGGTCTGGGTCGCTGCCTGGGTGAGGCCCCTGGGTCCCGCCGCGAACCTGGCCGGGGTCCTCGTCCTCGGGGACGAGGCCTTCCAGTCCGTCCCCTCGAAGGCCCAGAGCTCCGGGGACTGGGAGCGGCTGGTCTTCGAGTTCCCGAAGAACCCCTTCACCGACGGCCTCCAGTGGACCGACGCGAACCTGGAAGGCCTCGAATTCGGCGTCATCCACCAGGGCCCCATCGACGCCGGGGTGGAGGTCACCCGTGTCGACCTCGTGGTGGACCACGTAGACGAGCTGTGGCAGAGCGGCAAGCCCAACGGCCCGGACTTCCTGGCCGGCCCCCAGCCCATCATCACGGACCTGGAGAAGGACGGGGCCGCGGACGTGGTCGTGGGCCGGGTGGTGCTGAACGGCGCAGACGGCTCCCTGAAGTGGAAGGGCAGCGAGGGGATCGGCACGAACTCGTTCCTGGGGCCGCTCTCCCTGGCCGCGGACATCGACCTCGACGGCGCCCTGGAGGTGATCGCGGGGAATACTGCGTACCGGGCGAACGGCGACGTGTATTGGACCTACTCCTACGGCGAGTCCGGCTCCGGATGCAACGCGAAGGGCTTCCCGTGCGACGGCTTCGGTGCAACGGGGAACTTCGACGACGACCCGCAGGGGGAGATCGCGATCATCCGCCGGGGGATCCTCTACGTCCTCCACCATGACGGGACCCTCATGGCGCGAATCGTCCTGCCCGGCATCGACTGCCAGTACAACGAGGGGGGACCCCCGACCGTTGCGGACTTCGACGGCGATGGCCGCCCCGAGATCGCCAGCGCGGGCGCTGACTACTACGTGGTCTTCGACCTGGACTGCTGCGCGGATCTCCCGCAATGCGCCGCACTACCGGAGGACGCGGAGGGCTGCATCTCACCGGGGATCCGCTGGAAGGTCCCGAACCAGGACTGCTCTTCCCGGGTCACGGGCTCATCGGTCTTCGACTTCGACGGGGACGGCCAGGCGGAGGTGATCTACAACGACGAGACCCTGTTCCGAATCTTCCGGGGCACGGACGGTGCGGTGCTCTTCGAGCAGCCCAACACCTCCCACACCCGCCTGGAGTATCCCCTGGTCGCGGACACGGACAGCGATGGCAACGCGGAGATCGTGATCATCGAGAACGGAAACAACACCGAGCCCGTCCCCCTGCAGGTCTGGGGGGACGCCCACAACCACTGGGTCCCCACCCGGCGGATCTGGAACCAGCACGCGTACAACATCACCAGCGTCACCGAGGGCGGGCTGCTGCCGCCGGGGGGAGAGACCCCGAACTGGCAGGTCTTCAACAACTTCCGGCAGAACCTCCCCGATTACGACCCCTACCAGGCGCCGGACCTCATCGCAGGGATCACGGGGCAGGATCTGTCCGGCTGCCCCGGCGTCCTCGAGGTCAAGGCGAAGGTGTGCAACGTGGGCGAGCTCTGGGTGCCGCCCGGGGTCGGGGTCTACTTCTACAGCGGCCTGAACATGGCCCTCCTGCCCTGCGCGGACCCTGCCATGACCCCCGTGACCTTGGAACCGGGCCAGTGCGTGGGCGTCGCCTGCGACTGGGTCCCTGTGGCGCCGGTGCAGGTGGCCACCCCGGTCCGCGTCTGCGTGGACGGCATGTCCTACCAGTGCACCGGGCCGGGGGTGTTCAACGAGTGCGACGAGGTCAACAACGCCGGAGACGGCGTCGCTGGACCGTGCCTTTAACGACTTTTTTTCTGGGAAGCTGCCTATGATGTGCCCGCAATCCGAGGCTGCGCGCAGCTTGTCGTTTGCCAAAACTCATCCGCCCCGCCGTTACAGGTCATTCACGACCCCACACGACGTGGTCACGGAGTCGTTGAGATGCTCGACTGCGTCGAGCCGACAGGGCACTCTACGGAAATTGTCCACGGAGGACTCCGATGGCCCCACGTATTGCCTTTCAGCGTAACCGATCAGTTCTGGACGCCTTGACGTCCAGAACTATGCTCTGCGAAGCTTGTTTCTACTGATCTTCCCGGTCTTTCTGCTGACCGTGGAGTTCCAGCCAGGTCTTGGGCAGGAGCTCGTGGATTCGTGACTGCGGGTGGGTTTGCACCCGCAGGAGGACATCGGCGAGGCGGCCCCGGACTAGCGTTGAAGCCACGGATCCACATTCCCACCTCATTTCACCCCGACGGCTCCCTTATCGTTACCCGCACGGGCAGGGGTTTCATTTAGGGAGCAGTCAGGGTGAATCGGGGTGCTCAAGCTCCAGGGTCAACGACCACGCGGTGTTCCGGGCCGAGACCCCTTGATACACGGGGTAGCGTTGCCTATCAGACGCCCCTGGACGGCGCCTGGGGGGCTTTCTGGAAGAAGGAACAGGGACGGGCCCTATTCACAAAGGAAAACGAATCTGTGGCCCTCCGGGGGCAGAGATTGAGGCACTCCCAGAGGAAACGGGGAGATAACAGATGGGCCAAACCTACCGGTACTACGCCAGTCCTCGACCCTACCATGGTCATCCCGCTCTCTGAATTCATCGATTTTATCACCGCTTCAACCTGCTCACCCCCCTCGTTCCGTCCGTCCCGGGCCCGGGTAAATTATTGCGGACGACGACTCCTGCGCCTCTCGGAGCGCCCACTTCGTTGCGTGGTGACGAAGCTCCCGGCGGCCCGGTATTCCCAGCTTGTCGAGGATTCGGCCGTAGTAGGTCTCCACCGTACGGACTGAGAGGCCCATGCGCGCGCCGATCTCCTGCGCCGCGTGGCCGTGGCCGGTCAAGCTGTATACCTGCATCTCCTGGGGACTGAGGACCTGCTCGGGGATCAGGACGGGACCTTGCGCCACAGCGTCGGCCATGGCCCTCGCCGCCCGGGGACTGAGGAACCGCTCACCGGAGCAGATCCGGCGAAGGCACTCAAGGAGGACATCAGGATCCTCCCTCTTGGAGACATAGCCTCTGGCTCCGGCCTCGATGGAGCGCCGCACCCGGTCACTGTCTTCGTGGACCGAGTAGACTACCGCAGGGACCATTAGCTTTCTGGAACGGATCGCAACGAGGACCTCCAGACCGGACCCGTGCTCCAGCACGAGGTCCACCACCAGGATATCCACCGTGGTGGAGAGCAAAGCGTCCAGGGCTTCTTCAAAAGTACTCGCGGTGGCGACCACGTTGAAGCCCTCATCTCCGAGGAGCGCGGCTAGGCCCTGACGCACGACCGGATGGTCATCCACCAGCACCACGCAGGGCAGGGTCTGCTCAGCTTCCATGCACTCTCTCCTCCTCCCCGTCGGAATCTCGGAGCACCTGACCCTCCACGCGGGTGCCGCCGCCCGGCAGGGAATTTACGGTGAGGCACCCTCCGATCTTGGTCGCCCTCCACCGCATCGAATTCAGACCGAGCCCCCCACGATCACGGGCATCCGACGAGAGGCCCACGCCGTCGTCGTCCACACGAAGAACCGTCCGGGACAGACTCTGGATGAGACAAACCTCGATGCGTGACGCGCGGGCATGGCGAACCGCATTGGCCAGAGCCTCCTGCGCGATGCGAAAAAGCTGCTGTGCCACCTGGGGTCCGGGACCGGGGCCGCTTCCATCCCGGGAGAACACCACCACGGCCTCCGAGGTCTCCGACGTCCGCTTCACCAGATCCTCGATGGCTCCAGCCAAGTCACCGCCGGTGAGACGACCGGGGCTCAGTCGACGGGACAGGCCGTGGATCTCCCCGATCGCTTCACCCAACCCCTGGACCACGTCGGAGATTGCCGTAGCCTCGGAGTCTCCTCGGGCGTCCAGGAACTTCTCGACCCGCTTGCTCCGGAGCAGAAGCCCGGTCAGGTCCTGGCATACTCCGTCATGGAGTTCGCTCCCGATGCGTCGCCCCTCCTGCTCGTTGGCCTCCAGCAGCTCCACTTCGAGCCGTCCCCGCTCTTCAGCTTCGGCCCGAAGGAATCCCGCAGTGACGCTCTCCCGGCGGATGGACGTCGAGAGCGTATGGCTGAACCAGGCCAACATGAGAAGCTGGGGAACAACTGTGCCGATAAGCGGGAGCGTCTGGGTGAACCACTCCCCTTCGGTCCATGGAGGCGGCCCGGCCGGCAGCCAGCCAGCCTCGGTGGCCCTCAGGGCGGCCACAACGAACACTGTGTTGACGGTGCCCACGAACAGTCCGTGACGAACACCTGCCAGCAGAATTACCGCAAAGGGCGTACCGAGCAATGCGAGGCGAAAGGCACCGAACACACCTGTGCGAAAGAGCATGCAGAGTGCATACATCCAGACGGAAGCCACAATCAACCAGACCCGGGATCTCACCGACGCCCGGCGCAGCAGCGCGGCCATGGCGACCAGCCCCCAGGCAACCAACATCAGCTCACGGATCGGCTCCCCCACGGTGTCTCGAATGGCCAACGAAGCGATGACAGGCAGGTGAGCCAGGGCCACGACGAGGCTGTAAACATTGGTCGCCCTCCAGCGCCAATCCTCGAGGGTGCGATCCGCGGACTCCGAGGGCGTCCTGGCCTGTTTGTCGTTTCCCCGCGATCCTGTCATTCCCTGCAACCTCACCTGGAGTATCGACCTTGTACGCGTTTCCGCGTACATCGAATGTACGTGGTTCCGCGGCTACACAGGGCCTATTGGACGAGATAATATCCTCAAACGGCTACCGTCAATCAATTGTTTTTTTCTGATGTAGTGAGGAGGCCAACGCCATGTGTCGACTGATTGGGGTTTTTGCTGCCATCGTTGTCTTTGCTGCCGGGATGTCCGCGTGCGGCGGGGATGCATCGGACCATGGCCTCGAGGACGTGACCACCGGAGACGACGCGGTGGAATCCGACAGCCAGGAAAGCCAGGACAGCCAGGATGAAACGCTGCAGTGCGGCCCTGGCACCGTGGAGCTTGATGGCCAGTGCGTCATCGACGAAGGGGCTGCCCAGGATCTTCTCAAGGCGGACGTCGCTGGTGTGACGGTGACCTCTCTCCTGATCGCGGAGGAGGGCGTGCGCGCGGTCTACCCGATGCACGCGCTCCACGCCAGCATCACCCTGGACGTGGAGACCTGGGACGAGCTGGACACCACCGTGGTTCTCGGGCTGGAGAGTGCGGACGGGAGCACGCGTTGCGTGGCCGGGTACTGGGGGTTGATCTCCGGCGCGCGACTCGATAGCGACGACGCGGACCCGGTGCAGTCCCTCACCCTGACCTCTGAGTTTTATGTTCAGCCCGCCTGCAGCGTCCTGGAAGGCGAGACGGACGTGAAGGCCTGGGTCTCCTTTGATCCTTTTGATCACACCAAGGTCGAAGGGCGGACAATCAATGCGGACGAGACCATGACCCTCACCGACTTTCTCCAGCAGTCCCGCCTGCCGCTGACGGACTGCACCTGCGCATCCCTGATCCATCCCGAGACTTGCGAGACCGCGCTTGAGGTCCAGGGTTCGCCGGGCCGCGACGTGGTGATGGAGTCCAGCACCCTGTCCTCCACCGTCGCGGTGCTGGAGATCCCCAGGCTCGTGCCGGAGTACACCGACGACTCTTTCGAGGATGACGAAGGGAACATCATCGAGCTGGCGCAGCCGGACGAGGTGAGGCAGCTGTCCACCGCGCCGCACTTCATCGTGAACGCGGACATCAAGGTGAACGGCCTGGACGGCAGTGAGGACGACGTCGTGGAGGATGCCGCCCTGTCGCTCCGCTTCGCCATCCGGCCGCTGCTGGACTCCAACGAGGACGTGGATCTTCCCGAGGAGCTTCTGGACTGGATGAGCCTGTACTCGGAGATACAGGATGAACCCAAGGCTGGGGAGGAGCCCACGATCAACCTCCTGGAGCAGGAGTTCCTCCAGTCCATGGTGGGCGCGCAGAGCCTCGTTCGCACCTCTCCCATCTTCATCACCGGCGATGCGGAGATGTTCATCACCCGCGGCCTCTGGTCGGGCTTCGACCAGTTCGAGTTGAGGGTCTGCGTGGACGCGGACTTCGACGAGGCCGGCGTAGACGAGGACGCGACGGAGAACAACTGCTCCATCACGCAGGTCATCGTCCTCCGCAGGGACGTCGATGAGAACCCTGCTGCCGACGAGGACGCGGGCGCAGCGAACTACAAGGACGGCATTTTCTTGGGGCAGACCTATGGAAACACCAAGAAGGTCGCTGTGCAGTTCGCGCTCAACGGCGAACTCCTGTCCACCAAAGACGGCGTCGCGGCGGGCGCGCTGCTGGGCACCTACCTGAAGGGCTGGTTCGCGATGACGCTCTTCGAGGTCAAGCGGCACGGGTGGGACTACTACGACGCTTCGACGGACGACGAGATCCTCTCGTCCCTGACCATCTTCGGCTTGGAGATGCCAGCGCCTTCGGAGGACTTCCCCGTGGGGGATTCGGAGCTGCCGGAGATCTCCTTCACCCAGGCGAGCCCTTCGGTGCGCTTCGGGTTTGATCTCGGCGTCGTCTTCGTCGGCGTGGAGGCCCACGCGGAGGGGACCATCGGCGTCGGCGCGTACCTGATCCGGGAGGCCTTCCCGGGCGCGATAACCAACCCCAGGTGCTTGGTCCCGGGCGCGGTGACAGAGGGGAACTTCTGCGTGAGGGTCTTTGACGACGCGATGAGCCGCGAGGACGCGGACGAGGCCTGCCGAAACGACGAGGGCTGGCTCGCCGCTGCGTACTCCCCTTCCGTGAGGGACGCGATCCTGCAGGCCCGGACCGCGGCAGGCGTCACCTCGCCCTACCTCTGGGTGGACGGCGCTGCCATGGCGGGGAGCTGCACCACGATGGGGCCCATCCTCGAGGACAACTGCGAACAGGTGCTCGAGACCATGTGGTACATGTATCCGCAGCAATATCAGGACAAGTTCTTCGCCAACTGCATGGAGCACCGCGAGATGATGCTCCAGGTCTGCGCTGCGAACCGGGCGGACCTGAACCAGTGGCGGTGGAGTATGCCGACATCCGGCAGCGTCGCGAACTCCGGCGTACCCTTCTCTGCGGGGCAGCCTAATGACGCGGCTCCCGGCGAGGCCTGGCTGAGCCTGAAGTCCACCGGCAAGTTCTTCGATGTAGCGGAGGGCGCGTTGATGCCCTACGTCTGCCAATATCCGTTGACCTACACAGCGGGCGGCAGGGTTTCGGCCACGGTGGAGCCCTTCGCCACCTTGACCCTGGTCGGCTCCGCGGGGGTCAGCATCGTGGTGGCGGGCGCGGACCTCTGGGTCGCTGTGGATCTCCTGACCGCAGCCCTTCCCCTCACCGGCTCCGTGCGGTGGTTGGGCGGCGGCAACGGCCTCCCGACCCTGACTCTGGCCACGGGCACCCTGGACTTCGTGCTCAGGGGCCTGGGCGGCGAGATCGGCGCCACGGTCTGGGCCCAATTCCTCGGCTCATGGAGCGTCACGATCTTCGGTTGGGATAGCATCGAATACGGCCGATGGACCCTGGGCTCCCTGCTCCCCCGGTGGCGCTCCCAATAGACCGGCTGCGTGAGGTACTGATGAAGCAGAGCGAGACGCGCCAGGCTCCATGGCGCCCATGGTTGTTGCTCCTCGGCTTGGCCCTTGGAGCCCTGGGGATCTGGTGGTTCCTCCCAGGCGATGACGCGCCATCGAAGCAGCGGGCGGTCACAGCAGCGGCCCGAGGTCCCTCCACGTCCCATGGGCAGCCGCTTCCTCTGAGGCAGGGGCTCGTCGACTCCGAAGACGTGGTCGCGGCGGGAGACCCGGGCGGCCCCCGCAGGACCTGCTCCTTTGAGGTCGGGGACCGGCTAGGCTACCAGGTGTCCATGAGTGCCTCCGCAATGCTGGATCTGGGCGACCTCGACCTCGGGACGGGTTCTCCGGTGCAAGCGGTGGTGGACCCGGCCAGGGATATGAACGTCGAGGCCTCCTGGCACCTGGACCTGCAGGCCCTGGTGATCCGTTCGGACGGCTCCACGGTGCTCGCTGCCCACATCGACCGGGACTGTCAGGAGGTCCTCGGACTCCCTGGAACTGATTCCGATTCCAGCGGCGGCGACATGACGCCGGTGTTCCTGGTCCGCATGGACCGGAGCTGCGCCATGACTGAGTTCGCGCGCTGGGACGGCGTGGATCTACAGGGTGCGCGCAGCCAGCAGGCCCTGATGCTGTCCCTCCAGTGGCGATACCCCGAGGACGGGGAGGCCGGCCCGTATCAAGCGGACGAACGCGACGCCACGGGGACCTATCGAGCAAAGTACGCGCTGGTCGAGGGGGCCGACGAGGCGCTGGTGGTCCGGAAGATCATACGCTACCTGCGGCTCCACCGACCGGACCGCACCGGCGGTGCGTCGTCCAACCTCCGGATCAGTGGGAAGGGGCTGATGGTCCATCCCGGGGAGGGCCCTTGGTTTGAGAGCCTGGAGTCGCAGCAGACCACCGGGCTACAGGTGGGTCAGGCCTCCATTGGCCAGGCCGAGTCAGGTGTGGAGGCCGGGCGGCAGAAGCCGCGGGAGCCGAAGTTTGATGTGGATCCGCGCTCCCCGAAGTGGATCTGGGGGGATCTGCTGGCCCTGGCTCCGGACGCGCCGAAGGCCGCGCTAGCCGAGGTCCCGGAGTGGATCCGGCGGCTCTCCATGGAGGAGGCCCTTGCGCGCTACAACCAACTGGCCACGAACCCCGACGCGACGTTCCGGGACTGGGTGGATCTGATGCGGGACTGGATCCGGTCCCATTCGGACCAGATCCCCACTTTGCTGCAGGCGTTGAAGAAGGGGAAGCTCCAGAGCCGCCAGGGCGAGCCAGCGGTGTTCTTCGCCATGGCCTTGGCCGATCTCCCCGAGGCCCGCGAGGGCTTGCGGTCCATGGTCAGGGACCGGTCCTTCGGCTCGATGAACCGCTCCCGCGCTGCCGTGGCCCTGGTGGGGTGCGACGACCTCCCCGAGGGCTTCGTAGAGGAGCTGATCTTGATGTCCCGCGGCACAGGCGCGGGCGGTGACGTGGACCGGGAGGACGTGGTGACCATGGCCCCGACCCTCGGCATCCTGGCCAACCGGCAGCGGGACAAGGCCCCGGAGGCAGCGAGCAAGGCCGGGGACGAGCTGGTGGGGCGCCTTTCCACAGAGACCGAGTCCTGGCGGGTCGCCGCGGTGCTGAGCGGGGTCGGCAACATCGGCGACGACTCCGTGCTGGAGGCTGTCGAGCCCTTCCTGGCCAACGAAGACCCGCAGCTCCGGACCGCTGCCGCGTACGCGCTTCGAGGCCTCTCACCAGAGGGAGCAGCGGGCCTCTACGCCCCGACGCTGAAGATGGAACGGGACCCGGGGGTTCGGAAGACCCTGGTCCACGCCTACTGGAACCAGGCGTTTACTTCACACCAGGCCCCCCCGGGGAGCGTGGTGCAGGAGTCGGTGAACGCGCTGTTCTCCGAGACGGACCTATCGGTGACCAAGGAGCTGGTGGGGCTCCTTGGCCTGGCCGCGGAGCGGGGCGACGAAACAGCGAAGGCCGCCCTGGCCGAGCGCATGAAGGCAGAACTGGACGAGCCGGAAAGGAACCTGGAGCTATTACAGCTCCTGGGACAGTTCCAGTAGGTAGGACATGAAGCTCACGAAAAGATCTCATTGGGTCCTCTTTTTCGCGTGCGCGCTCGCGCTATCTAATTGTGCGCAGGTCGCGACGGGGGATGAGGATGTCTCCGACGCCACAGCGACCTTGGACCTGCCGGGCAGGGTGCCCGAGACCCTGGTCGACAGCCTGGATCTATGGTCCCCGGATCCGGACGCGTCGGGCCTGGATACCGACATCGAGCCCTTGGAGGTGGAGGTGGAGGTCGGGGACGCTGGCAACGATCTGCCGGTGGCCACCTGCTCGACGACCTGGACCGTGCTGATCTACATGGCCGCGGACAACAACCTGGAGAAGCAGGCGATGCTGGACCTCCAGGAGCTGCTGGAGGTGCCGGACTCTCCCTGCGTGAACCTCATCGTACAGATCGACCGCATCCTGGAGTTCTACGAGCTGGGCCTGGGGGAACTCGACCCCTGGATGACCATGAAGCGACTTCGTATCGGCGAGGGCAAGATTACCGAGCTGGCTGACCTGGGCGAGGTGGACGCGGGGGATCCCCAGACCCTGGCCGACTTCATCTTATGGGGGCTCGGGACCTACCCCGCGGAGCAGCGCGTCCTGGTGCTTTGGGATCACGGCAACGCTTGGCAGGGCTACGGGGTCGACGACTCCTCGGACAAGAACAACCTGTCCCTGTCCGAGATCGGCCAGGCCCTTGAGCAGGGGACCGGGGGGGCGGACATGCCGACCTTCGACCTCATGGGGTTCGACGCCTGCCTCATGGCCGACTATGCAGCGGTGGTGGGCGCAGCGCCCTTTGCCCGATACCTCATCGTCAGCGAGGACTTCGTCCCGAGCCACGGCTGGGACTACCGCGCGTTCAGCGCGCTGGTGGAGGACCCGGACCTGTCCCCTCCGGAGCTGGGAGAAGCCATCCTCGAGGCCTTCGAGAAGCAGGCGAAGGTCAAGAATACGATCTCCTTCGTGACCATGGCCTTGATGGACCTGGCCCGGATTCCGGCATACGAGGCAGCCACCACCGGCTTCCTGCAAGGGCTGAGCGACACGCTGGTCAGCTCCGCTGTGGGCATCGGCGAGATCCGTGCGTCGGTCCAGGAGTTCGGCTCGACCCAGTCACCGGAGACCTCCTACCACATGGTGGACATCGGCCACCTGGCGGCCCTGGCGCAGTCGCTGATTCCCGAACTGGGCGCGGCGTCGGACGCGGTCCTCCTGGCGACCCAGGAGCTCGTGGTGTACATGCTGAAGGGCACCACCCGGGCGAACGCTACAGGGATGTCCCTGTACTTCCCCCGCGTGGAGGACGAGTACCTCCCGGCCTTCTCGGCCATCTCGCTGCTCTCCGGCTGGGACGGCTTCCTCAACTCTTACTTCGTCGCGCAGGACCAGTGGAGCGAGTCCCCGGACTTTGTCGGGGGTGTGAACGAGTCGGTGGATTCGGACGATCGCGAGCTCGCTCAGGGGAACGCTACAGTCACCTGCGAGGAGGACGGCGGCCTCACGGTGGAGGGCGACCTCGTGGCCGGCACCGCGGAGATCACCTCGGAGGTCTATCTCCGCACAGGCTTCTTCAACGAGGACGAGCAGGGTCTCGTGGTGACCGGGCGCACCGAGGCTCTGCTTCACAAGACGGCCCACCACGTCATCGCCACCTGGAACCAGCGGGTGGTGACCCTGGTACACGGCGCGACCCAGCGCCTCCTGTACTCAGCGACCACCGAGAGCGGGGCCTGGTCGTTCCACGAGGTCCCCATGATGTACAGCGAGCCGGACCCCTGCGACCTGGGCCCGGAGATCGAGGGTGCCTCCTGCGAGCCGAACCCGGCCGCGCTGGACAGCTTCAAGATGCCCCGGGGGACCCGGCACCCTGCCTCCTGGCTGATCACCACGAACCGAGTCACCGGGGAGGTGCTGGGTGCGAACATGTACGTGGGCAGCCCAGGCGGCTGGGCCGAGATGGAGCCTCTGCCGGGCTCGCAGCTCTGGATCGTCCGCCCCCAGGGACAACCCTACGCGGGTTGGAGCCTCGAGCCCGACGAGGAGCCGGTCCAGGTGGCCCCGAGCGCGTCAATCGACTTCCGCTGCGACACCTTTCTCGGCCTGACCGTGCTCGACGAATTCGGGGAGGCTGTGTCCGGTCCCGACGGCGCTGCGCTGACCCTCGCGGAGGCCCTCGGCTTCACCCACTCCTATGTCGAGCTCAACGCGCTGGACTTCACCGGCACGGGCGACCGGGTGTACTGGGTGCATTCCCTGGAGGAGTGCCAGCCCCAGCCGGCCAACTGGTGCGACGCGGAGGGACAGCTCCCTGACTGCCGGGGGGAGTGTCACTCCGCCACCTCGCTGGCCGACCCGGTCTGTGACGACGGCACCCAGGGCCCGGACTTCAACTGCCTGGCCTACCTCTATGACCAGGGAGCCTGCGAGGCCCCGGACTGCCCCTATGGAGACGGCCGGGTTCGAGGCTGCAATCTCCTGTGTACGGCCCATGAAGAGCAGCTCGGGGATGGGGTCTGCGACGACGGCTCCGGAGAGAGCGGCGCGGACCTGAACTGCAAGGAGTTCGCCTGGGACGGCGGCGACTGCCCCTGCGGGGACGACTGCTCGGGCCACGGGGCCTGCGTGGAGGGCGTGTGCCAGTGTGAGGAGGCTTGGCAGCCGCCGTACTGTGCCATCGCGGTGGCCTGCGGTGACGGGGACTGTGACGACGAGGAGGAGCACTGCGGCTCCTGCCCCGAGGACTGCGGGGCCTGCCCGGACCCCTACGGGGACGGGCTGTGTAAACCAGGGAACGGCGAGGACTGCCTGACGTGCCCGTTGGATTGCGGCGAGTGCTTCTGCGGAGATGGCCTGTGCACCATCGAGGAAGAGTCCTGCGAGACCTGCGAGGAGGACTGCGGCGTTTGCCCCGAGTGCGGCGACGCAGTCTGCACCAAGTGGGCCTGGGCGTCTCCCTTCCCCGAGGCCTTCCAGGAGAACTGCGGCACCTGCCCCAACGACTGCAAGGCCTGCATGGGGCCGTGTTGCATGCCCAGTGACACCGCCGCGGGCCTCGCGCTGTCCGGACCCGGCGGGGCCTGGCCCTTTGGCGGGGGCTGTGAAGACCAGGCCGTGTCCCAATGCGTCTGCGCCCTGCTTCCCAGTTGCTGTGACGGCCAGTGGACCATCGCCTGCGCCAGCCTGGCCAAGCAGGAGTGCGGGCTCGAGTGTCCCTGTGGATGGCTGCCCTACGGAAGCGACCCCACAGCCTGCGACGACGACGACCCGTGCACGGTGGACACCTGCAACACAGACGGCTCCGGATGCCTCCACGAGGCTGTCGATTGCAACGACGGCAACGACTGCACCGTGGACTGGTGCGACGTAATCTTGGGCTGCCAGCACGTCGGCAACGCGGACCCCTGCTCCGACGGCAACGCCTGCACCATGGACGACGCGTGTCAGGGCGGGTCCTGTGTCTCCGGCCCTGCGCCGGACTGCGACGACGGTTACGCGTGCACCGTGGACTCCTGCCAGCCCGTGTCGGGCTGCCTGCACCTGCCCCTGGACGGCCTGTGCAACGACTCTAACGACTGCACAACCGACGAGTGCACCCCCGGCGTCATGGGTGCTGGCACCGACGGCTGCGTTCACGACAACAACGCGGTGGACTGCGTCATGGGGGCTTGGGGCGACTGGACCACATGCACAGAGGACTGCGGCGGCGGCACCCGCACCCGGCCCCGTTACATCCTGGTCCCCGCGTCCTGCGGCGGTAACGCCTGCACCGCGACCCAGGAGACCGAGGACTGCAACACCCAGCCATGCGCAGTGGACTGCCAGTGGCATTGGGGCGCGTGGAGCGACTGCGCCAGCGGCTGCCCTGTGGGGACCCAGACCCGGACCATCGTCATCGACGTGGAACCCATGTATGGCGGCACGGCCTGCCCCACCGGCGACGATGCCGTCGAGAGCCAGGACTGCTCCTTGGTGGGCACGCCCTGCTCCGACGATGACGCCTGTACCCTGCTGGACATCTGCATCAGCGGCGGCTGCGAAGGCACCGACGCGACCAGCCTGCCCGTGGCCTCCGGGGGCTGCGATGACCTCAATCCCTGCACCCTGGATACCTGCGCGGTGGTGGCTGGCGTCGCGAGCTGCACCAGCACCAACCAGCCCGTGAACTGCATCACCGGCGGCTGGACCTCCTGGAGCGACTGCGACGGCGACGGCGGCTGTGCGGGGAACCAGACCCGAACCCGACCGGTCATAATCCAGCCAGCGTGCAGCGGCGCGGCCTGCCCGGATCTCGACGAGGACCAGGCCTGCATGGTGGTCCAGGGCGAGGACTGCGACGACGGGATCTACTGCACGGCACTGGAGACCTGCGACGGCTTAGGGACCTGCACGGGGCTTGACCTCGACGCGGCCTGCGACGACGAGAACGACTGCACGACGGATGCCTGTGACCCCACGGATATCGGAGCAGGCACCGACGGCTGCACCCACTCCAACGTCCCGGTGGACTGCGAGGTCGGTGCATGGTCCATCTGGTCCGACTGCGTCCAGGACGGAGAGACCTGTGCAGGGTCCAGCATCCGCACCCGCGCGGTCACCGTAGAGCCGATCTGCGACGGTGCGGCCTGCCTGCCCCTGGAGGAGACGACCCCTTGCTCCATGCCTACGGGCACGGACTGCTATGATGATGACCTCTGCACCCTGGACGATGCCTGCGACGCGTCGACCTTCGAGTGCATCGGCCGACCCAAATGCGTCTCCACCACCTGCGAGACCCTCTACTGCGACGCGGATGGGACCTGCCGCGTGTCTCCGGCGGAGACCTCCACGGTCTGCGACGACGACGGCGACGCCTGCACCAGCGATGGGTGCGCCCCGACCCGGGACGACTCCTCCACGGAGCTCCGCGTCTCCGACGGTGCTCCCGCGGATTGGAGCAGCTCAGATTTCCCGGTGGGCCTGTACGGGGACGACGAAATCAGCGGAGCGCTGCCCATCGGGTTCCCCTTCCCCTTCGGCGCGTCGACGGTCACCTCCTTCCAGGTCACCACCAACGGCGTCCTGTCCTTCGATGGTCAGGATCCCGGATCCGTGAACCAATCTCCCGCGGAGACAACCTTGACCGGCTCCTTCCTGGCGCCGCTCTGGGACGACCTCCAGATCACCTCCGGCACTGGCGAGATCAGCTACGGCGAGAGCGGCTTTGAGCCCAACCGGATCCTCATCGTGCGCTGGTCCGATGTGACCCGTGTCGGGGGACCGGCTGACCTGCTGACATTCCAGGTGGTGCTCCACGAGAGCGGAATGGTCACCTTCGATTACCTGTCCCTGGGCGTTGTCGAAGGGGACTCCGCAACCGTGGCCTGGGTCCAATCGGACGGGATCTCGGGGGCCGGCTCTCCCACCTATGGCCTGTTCTCCCACGACGAGGCCAGCCTGAGCACGGACCTGTCCCTCCAGCTGGGCACCGTGGCCTGCATCCACACAGCCTTGGACAACTGGACCCCATGCGGCTTCTCCAGCTTCTGCCCGGTGTGCACAAACGGGGCCTGCACCAGCCCCTGCGACGACAGCGACCCCCTGACCCTGGACGATTGTTCCGAGCAGAGCCAGGTGGTCCCCTGCAAGAACACGTCGGCCATGGTCCTGGTGCCGGCGGGTAGCCTCCAGATGGGCTGCAACCCTGCGGTGGACTCAGAGTGCGAGGCCACGGAGTCACCGCAGCACGAGGTGTCCCTCGACGCGTACCGGATCGACCTGACCGAGGTCACTGTGGCCCAGTACAGCCAGTGCCAGGAGGACGGGATATGCACGCTGCCGGGGATGTTCTACGGCTGCTCCGCGGTGGACGGCAACTCGTCGCTGCCCATCACCT
>CAYOTU010000014.1:16777-19044 GCA_964406905.1 uncultured Myxococcales bacterium
CCATCACGTGCGTGGACTGGGAGCAAGCCCTGGCATACTGCAACTGGGCCGGCAAACGGCTCTGCGCCGAGGCGGAGTGGGAGATGGCCGCGCGGGGGAGCTGTGAGTCGGAGGTCAACCGGGAACAGAGCTGCTCCTATGCGATGAGGCGCTTCCCCTGGGGTGATACGGTCCCGACCTGCGATCACGCGGTGGCTGAGCTGTCGGGCTGCGGTTGCGGAGACGAGGGCTGCCTGATCCAGTCCGTCGCGTCGAAGCCCCTGGGCGTCAGCCCTTACGGGGTGTACGACCTCTCGGGAAACGCAGGGGAGTGGATGGGCAACGCGTGGCATGACTCCTACGCGGACGACCCCGCAGGGGGCACCTCGCCGGAGGCCGCTGAGATCAACACGGTGCGCGGGGGCTCTTACGCTTCCTCCCCTGCGGAACTTAGGGCCTCCCACCGCTCCCATGCCCACAGCAGCGTAATGTCGCCGGAGATCGGCTTCCGTTGTTGTTCAGCCCCCGACAGCGCAGGGAACTGACCTCCCATGCGCTCCCTAATCGAATTTCCGTGGGTCCTCCTCGCCCTGGCGAGTTCCTGCTCCGCCGGAGTCGAGGGCTCACGCACCGTGGACGCGGCCGAGGAGCGAGACGCGGGCGCGGACGAAATCTCTTCCTCTCGGGATCTCGACCGGGAGTTCCAGAACAGCGCGCCGGTGATCTCCTGGGACCTCCTGGGGCGCTTCCCGCTCAACGACGCGGGCCAATCGACCTTGGTCGAGGTCCCCTTTGAAGACGATCTCCGGTATCTGGCGATCCGCGTCACCCCAACCGCCGACGTCGTCTCCGATCGGCTCTGCCTACGCCTCGAGCCCGTGGGCCTCGCCTCCGGCGCCGTCCTGGTGGGCGAGGCCCATGCGCAGGGCAACGACAACCCCGTCTGCACCGCGTGCTCCCAGCGGGTATTCAGCGGGCACGGCGTCGGCCTGTTCGTGTTTCCCAACGACGGCGCTCCCCTCCCCGGACCCGAGACCCTGGAGTTCCGGGTGCAGGCGCGGGACTGCATGACCGGTATCGTCGCCACGAGGTCGCTGCTTCCGAATCTTCCGGCGGAGGTGGAGGTGGAGGTAGCGTCCGCACCCCAACCAAAAACCCAAGCCCGGACCCTGGACGTCCGGGTGGCGGTGATACCCGGGGCGGAGGTAGAGCCCGCCACTTGGAGCACCGCCTGGGCCCTCGCTGAGGCACGATTTGCAGAGACGGGGATCGAACTGCGTCTCCATGAAGTCGTCTCCCCGGCCGGGGACGCGTTCCAGAAGGTGGAGGTCGGAGCAGGAGACCAGGCGATGCTGGACCAGGTCTTCGCTGACTCCTTGGGCCTGTTTACCGAGGACTCCTCGACCGCTCCATTCCTCCCCATGATCCTGGTGCCCTGCCTCGAAGAAATGGATCCGGTGACCCGGGGCAGGAATTTCCCGGCCGGCTTCTGCCCCCGCATCCCTGGAGGAGCAGCCAGGGGAGGCTTCGCGTCCGCGGTTTTCGTGGCTACCGCAGACTGCCTGACCGACTTCGGTAGCCTGGAGCCCAGGCCCTGGACCACCGGGGAGGAGTTGGGCCTCATCATCGCACACGAGATCGGGCACTATCTGGGCCTGTATCACTCCGACACCATCAGCAGCGACCACCGGAGGTCCGCCGAGTGGCCCAACATCATGGACTCCGGCGTCCTGACCCTTGATCCAAAGTCAGCGGGCTGGAGCCCGGCACAGTCGGATGTTATGAGGCGACACCTCGAGGTCCGGACCGGAGACTGAGAAGCCCCCAACACGTACCCGATCAGTTGAGGACGCATTGACTTCCGGAGCACGGCCATTCAAGGCCCGTGGCTACTGGTCTTCCTCGGCTTTCTGCTGACCGTAGAGTTCGCTCCAGGCCTTCGGCAGGAGCTCGTGGATTCGGGACTGCGGGTGGGTTTGCACCCGCAGTAGGACGTCGGCGAGGGGCCCCGGACTAGCGTTGAAGCCGTAGATCGCTTGAGCAGGACGATTCACCCTGGCAGCTCCCCAATCGTTACCCGCACGGATAGGGGTTTGCCGCGGCCACCAGGGTGAATCGAGCAGGGAAGTCACGGCATCCCGGCCGGGGAGTGGCGCATGGTCCGGTCTGGCAAGGTTAAACACAGGGATTTTGCAGGGCAGGGAGGTGTTCAGAAGTGCGGACGGTCTGCGGACTTGAGCTCTCACAGTAATCAGGCCACCAAGTTCTCCCTGAAAGGAGGCCAGCCA
>CAYOTU010000015.1:0-18436 GCA_964406905.1 uncultured Myxococcales bacterium
ATGATGTCGAGACGTTGGCCGCAGTAGGAGGATAATATGGGAACACCCTCTTAGGGCCTGCGCAACAATAACTACCCGTTTTCGGTCGCCGATGCATCCACGCTGCCGGCACCTGCTTCCCTCAACGTACGCAACGGTACGCCTCACTCAGCATGCACCAGCAGCGAGGCGCCTCGACACCCGAGAAACTGGGAAGTTATTCCTGCGCCGACCCTCACCCTTTTGAGTTTCCCTTCCAGCAGTGTTCTACTCTGTCCATGTGTGACTTCGTTGTCATCGAGAGGCGATCAGTGTGTCGCGGTAGGGGCGCCGGGAAACCGGCGTCCCTACCGTGACACACCGCTTCTGTTCGTCTCGACGTATTTTACCAGACGTCGTCGACTTCCTGTATGTCCCCGAGCAGCTCGGCGAGGCGTTTCTTGAGCTGTGTCTCGATCTGGCGGATCCGCTCGCGGGAGACTCCGTAGCGGTCTCCGATGTCCTGGAGGGTGTCCGGGGTGTCGGAGAGGAGGCGGGACTGGAGGATGTCCTGCTCCTTGTCTGAGAGGTCATTCACCACCTCAGCGAGGCGCTCGGAGACCTTCTGGAGGATATCCTCTCGGGCCAGGGACTCCTCCTGGTTCACCTCGGGATCGGGCAGGAGATCGATGAAGTGTTGCTTCCCATCCGAGCCCACGTCAGCGTCCAGGGAGAAATCCCTTTGTGCGAGGTGCATCTCAGCCTCGGCCCGGCGCTTGCGCGCTGCGGCAGGAAGGAGGACCACCTCCCCGGCACCCAGCACACCAGAGCTCTCGCTGGTGAGGGCCTCGTCCACGGATTCAACTTCGACGTCCTCGCTGCCTGACGGCCTTCGGAAGAAGAGCTTCCGCTGTGCAGCCGCGGTGCCCACCCGCACCATGGACCATGAGCGGATGATGTAGTTCTGCATGTAGGCTTTGATCCACCAGACAGCATAGCTGATCAGGCGGTAGCCACGGTCCGGCTGGAACTTCTGCACGGCCTTCATCAGGCCGATGTTGCCCTCCTGGATCAGGTCAACGAGTTTGACGTTGTAGTGCTTGTAGCTGTGGGCCATCTTCACCACAAAGCGGAGGTTCGCCTCCACGAGCTGTCGGGCTGCTTCCTTGTCTCCTCCCTTGGCGAAGCGCTGGGCCAGCTCCTGCTCCTCCTCCCGTGAGAGGAGGGGAACCCGTCGAATCTCGTCGATGTAGGTGTCCAGCGAGTTTCGGTGGGCCGGTGGCCGCGCCGCCTCCCTGACAGCGGGAAGCTGCCGATCCCTGGACGGGGCCTTCAGGGCCTTGGGCCTGGTCTTCTTCGGGGCTTTTGGTGTGGTCTTTTTCGGGGCCATCCTACTCCGCGGTCGGCGGCACCTCGCCACGCATCATATGCGCGAGGTAGGCGTCCAGCTCCTCAGGGGTCTTGGCGTTCTCCCGGGCCCGGGCTTCCCGGACCTGTGCGACGGTCTTCCCTGAGGCGAGAAGCTCCCTGGAGGCGTCCACCTCTCGCTGCACCATGGACCGGATCCCGACCGCTGAGCCCCAGCCCACCTGCTTGCGGCCATTAATTATGAAGGAGGGCGTGCCCCGAGCCCCGAGCATCTCCGCTACGCGCATGTTCCTATCGAACTGGAAGTCCAGGGCCTTATCAGCGATGTCAGCCTTGAACTGCTCCATGTCCAGGCCCAGGTCCTTGGCGCGTTGTTCTAGATCCGCGTCCTGAAGGGCCCTGGAGTCGGCAAAAAGCGCATCGTGATACTCCCAGAACTTCCCCTGGCGGAAAGCGGCCATGGAGGCAGCGGCAGCGGCCCGGGCCCAGCTGTGCATGTCCAGGGGGTTGTTCCAGAACACCCACCGCACGCCCTCCATCTCGGTCAGCATGGGGGTCAGCCCGTCGGCAGCCCGCTTGCAGACCGGGCATTGGAAGTCCGACATGATGAAGACCAGCACAGCCGCGTCCTCAGAACCTGTCGCGGGCTGAGCACCGAACGCCGTCTTATAGGATCCCGCCGGAGCGGTCGCCATCTTCGGTGCGGCTGGGATTATCTTTGCCCTCTGTACTCTTCCCCCCACGTGGGGGATGAGGAGGGCATCGGCGGAGCCGATAGAACGCTCCAGTGGAGCGTTCGGCCCGACGCAAGGCGAGCGAAGGCGAGTGCCCGAAGGGGCGATGGGGGAGTCCGCCCCAGCAACCAATCCAGCAACCAACGTCTCCAGCTTCGCCGCGGTCTTCGCCTCGATCTTCTCGGCCACAGCCTGGGCCAGCTTTTCAGTGTCAAACGCGACCACGGGCACCACTACCTCCCGCTGGATAACCTGGATAACAGGCGCGCCAGGCGCAGCGACCAGCGCCCCGGCCGTGTGCTTCGAGAGATGAACAATCGCCAGCGCAGACACGGCCAGCGCGGCCACGACCACCACCGCGACCGTTACATGGACAAGGTTGCTGTTCTTTTCCGCCATCAAGACGCTCCAGGGTTCCGTGGATTTCAGGAGTAGGAAGTATAATCGGATGGGGATTGGATGCAACGGGGGGGTCAGAGCGGCAGCGTGACGTGGAACGTCGTGCCCTCGTTGGTCTCGCTGGAGACGGCGATTTCGCCGCCGTGCTCCCGGATGATCTGCTGCACCAGGGTCAGGCCCAGGCCGGTGCCGGCCTCCTTTGTGGTGAAGAAGGGTTCGAAGATCCGGGCCAGGTCCTCGGCCGGGATGCCCGCGCCGTTGTCGCGGATGCGGATCCGGGCCTGGTCGTTTTCCTTCCATGCCTTGATATGGACCTGTCCACCCGCTGCCGAGGGCCTCTGCGCCAGGGCCTCCAGAGCGTTCTTGACCAGATTGATCAACGCCTGCCTGAGGAGGTTGTTGTCGGCCTTCATGGGCAGGTTTTCCGGGACCTCCCAGGTCAGCTTTGCTCCCGCTGCCCGGGCCTCCTCCTCGAAGAAGCTCAGGAGATTTCCGACCATGGACGCTAGATCCATGGGCTCCTTCTGGGGGTGGGGAAACTTTGCGAAGCGCAGGTAGTAGTCGGTAACCTCGGTCAGGCGCTCCACCTCCCGGCTCAGGAGCCCTGTGAGTCCTGTCAACTCCTCCTCCCGCGCAGGCGACGCCTCCCCGGCCAGGTCGACGATGCTCTCCTCCAGGATCTCCAGGCGCAGGCCGATAGCGTTCAGGGGGTTGCGGATCTCGTGCGCGATCTGGGTGGACATCTTGCCTATGGCGGAGAGGCGCTCCGAGCGCAGCAGCTCCTCCGCCTGGCTGCGGATCATCTCCTCACGCTGGCGCAGCTTTCCCGCCATGCGGCCCAGGTCCGCAGCCAGGTCCCCCAGCTCTGTCCGGGCCGGCACAGCGGCCGGGGTATCGTATCGGCCCTTCGCTATGCGGTTGGCCATCTCCCGCAGCCGCGGAATCGGCGCGAGCCAGCGCAAGGACAGGAGGGACAGGAGCACGCTCACCAGGAGGGCTGCGCCGCCGAGGATGGACGCGGCCACCACCGCGGTCCGCTCCCGAGCCTCCACCGCCTCCCACGCAGCCTCGGCCACGTCGGTGTAGTCAGCGTGGATTCCCCTCAAGCCATGGAGCAGGAACTTCAACGACGCCAGTATCATGTCCCGCCAGAGCAGGCTCACCCGGGTCTCCCCCCCCTCGGACTCCTCGATGTAGCGCGCCACCAGCGCGTCGTAGATTTCCCGGTTGGAGTGCGCTTTCATCTCCTCGATCCATGCGACCGACGGCTGTCTCAGTGCCCCGGGCACCTGTGCCAGCGCCTCCAGGAAGCCCTGGCCGCCCAGGAGCCCGTCCGCCCGATCGGCCAGTGCGATGAGGGCCTCGCCCTCGGCCAGGGAGCCCCCCACCCGCCGCAGATGTAGCGCCACCTTCTCGACACGGGGAAGGGGCCGGTATGCTGTCAGGGCCTGACGGATCCAGCCCGGGTCCTTGTCCCGGCTGCGTTTCAGGGCCGCGTGCAATGCCGCAGTCTCCCGGGAGAGTTGTTGCAAGCGTGTCCCCGCTGGCAAAAGATCCCGCCGCATGAGCGACACCTGGTATCGCATCCGGTCCATGGCCACTATGGCGTAGGTGGTCACCGAGCCGAGGAGCATGATGACCAGGACGGATCCCAGGAGGGAGCGGGTGGCGAGGGAGAGCCTCATGTGGACGAGGTGTCATCCTGGCGCAGGAGCACTCGTTCGATGAAGAGCTCCACCAGTTCCTTGTTGAGCTTGTTCTTCGCTGCCTCGTCCCGAAGGATCTCCGCGACCCGGTTTTCCGGGATCGGCTTACGGTAGGGGCGGTCACTGGCCGTGAGGGCCTCCGCTATGTCCGCAACTGCCAGGATCTGCTGCTGGATCAACAGCTCGTCGCCCTTGAGGCCCCTGGGGTATCCGCTGCCGTCGAGCTTCTCGTGGTGGCCCGCCGCGATCTCGGGGACCCGGCGCAGCTCCTCGGGCCAGGGGATCGTCGAGAGGAAGGTATAGGTGTGGACCACGTGATCGTCCATCTGGCTCCGTTCCTTGGCCGTGAGGTTGCCCCGGGGGATCAGGAGGTGCTCCGTCTCCTCCGTTGTAAGCGCGACCAGGCGCGTGCCGTCCAGGTCCAAGGCAAGTTCGGCGAGGGAGCGCACCACCGCTGCCTCTTCATCCGAGAGCCAACCCTTGGAGTTGAGAACCGTGATCACCTCCCAGCCCCGCTGGAGGGTCGTCACGGTGGCCTCGTCGTCGGCTTCCCTGGCCAGACGGCGCAGGAGCGAGAAGCGCAGGCGAACCAACTCGAACTGGACCTCGTTCAGGCGCGTAGCTTTACGCAGCACCGCCTCGGGCACCCCGATCTTGCCGAAGTCGTGGAGAAGGGCCGCGACGCGGAACTCCTTCAGCTCGTCTTTGTCCAGCGCGCCCGTCGCGGGCGCGTCTCCGTGGACCCGATTCCACTCCCGGCCCAGGGCCATGGCAAAGTCGGTCACCCGCAGGGAGTGGCCCGATGTGGTTGGGTCCCGGGACTCGATCGCGCGCACCGACGCGTCCACGAAGCCCTCGAACAGGCGCTCCATGTCAGAGATCAGGCGGGCGTTCTCCCAGGCCACCGCGGCCTGGGAGGCCACCGCCTGCGCGTAAGCCTCCCCCGCTGGGTCGAACACTGTGACAAACTGCTCGAAATCCTCGGGGGCCTTGAGCTTGCGGTGCCACTGGGTCTTGCGGTTGATGAGCTGGACCACCCCGACAATCCGTCCCCGGTGGTCCCGCATGGGCACCACCAGCATTGAGCGGGTGCGGTAGCCCGCTGCCCGGTCGAACTTCGGGTCGAAATGGTAGGGCCGCTCGGGCGGCAGCTTGTACACGTCGGGGATGTTGAGCAGCTCCCCGGTCAGGCCCACGTAGCCGGCGATGAAGGCCTTGGAGAGGGGGAGCCGCACCGAACGAAAGGGCACCTCTAGGGAGCTGCATTGGGCAGCAGCAAAGGTGATGTCCCTGGCCGCGCCGTCTTTACGGTTCACCAGGTAGATGCTCCCCGCGTCCGCCTGGGTGAGCTGGCGGCAGCCTCGCAGAAATTTTTCGAGCAGCCGCTCCAGGTCCCGCTCCATGGAAAGCGCTATGCCCAGCTCGATCAGTAGGCGCACCCGCTCGTCTCCGGTGAAGACGTGGGTCAACTCGCCGGTGATCGTGCTGTTATAGCCGTTCATCCCTCGGCTCCAGTCTTCGCAGGCTCCGGGCTCGTCTTTTTCTTCGCCTTCGGCTTCGCCTTCGGCGCGAATTCGTAGAAGAAGCGCCCGTCCCGGTCCTTGAACGCGACCGCTGGGTCGTTCTTGGCGAAGGGCTTGGAGAGGCCGTTGAGCACCTCGATTCGGGCGGTGGCTTGGGCGTGTTTCTTGAAGGGGTGAGGTCCCGAGTGCATGTCGTAGACGGGCAGGGCCTCCAGGCGTCGGAAGGTGAGGCGCTTCTTGCTGGTGTTCCAGCACATGCCCAGCTTCACCAGGAGACCAAAGTCGCCTTTGCCTCTCAGCTCCTTGATGCTGCCCATGTTGCGCGCTCCCCGCAGCGCGAAGTTGCCCAAGCTGTACAGGATCAATCCGTCCCCGTAGCGCTCGATTCCCTGGACCACGTGGGGGTGGTGCCCGATGACGATGTCCACGCCGAAGTCCTTGATCGCGCGCCGGGCCAGGTTCTTCTGGTAACCTACCGGCTCCAGCATGCGCTCCTTTCCCCCATGCATGGACAGAATCCTGATGTCGGCCTTTGCCTGCTTCAGGGCCTTCAGGGCAACGTCAGGCTTGTGGGTGGAGACCACCCCCGCCCGCTTGGCCGTGGCCCGGGTGCCGATGGACACGGCAGCGAACGCGATCCGCACTCCCTTGACCTTGAAGATCGCAGGGGTCGCTGCCTCGTCGATGTCCCGGCCGCATCCAGCGAAGTGGATCCGGCCCTTACGGCCGATCTTCTTCATCCACTTCCGGGTCTCCGCTATTCCCTCAGCGCCGTAGTCCCGCACGTGGTTGTTCGCTATGCTCATCAGGTTGAAGCCCACCTTGACCAGGAGCTTCACCGCGTTGGGGTGGGTGCGGAAGTTGTAAGCCTTCTCGGTCGTGGGCAGGTCGTTGCGGTCGGTCACCACGGTCTCGAGGTTGCAGAAGTTCAGGTCCCCGTTGATGTACCTCGCGATGCCCTTGGTCATCTTGTCGAAGGGGACCTTCTTCCCCCAGAGGTCCATGCCGTCCGAGTGCACGTCCACCCGGTGGCGATTCAGGCCCACGTCCCCCACGGCCACGAGGGTGAAGTCGATTTCCTTCGCGTCCACCACGGTGCATGCGAGGGCGATGGTAAGGGTGATCAGAAGGCCCGCACGGCGCATGGACTGTCCTCCTTCGAATTTGGCTGCATCCTATGGACTCCCCCAGGGACTGTCAACAAAACCGCAGCCTTGACAGGTTGAAAGACGGAGGGTCGGGTGCTATGGTCAAATCCACGAATCGGCTTGCCGGGAGAGAGGGGATCGAGATGGGATTCAAGGACTTCATGGAGCGACGTCGGGTGACAGGCGCGGTGCGAAAGATTGAACGGCTGCGCAACCGGCTCATGCAGGAGCATTACCAGACCGCAGAGCGAAAGCGTGCCATTGCGGAGCTGGATCAGATCGGCTCTGAGGAGGCGATCTACGCGCTCCTCGGGCGCTTCACCTACCACACCCAGGGCAGTATTGTGGACGAGGACGAGAAGCAGCTCGTCTTCCAGGTACTCAGGCGCATGGGCGCGGCAGCGGTGCCCGCACTCGAGGAGTTTGTTCGCCGCGAGAAGACGATCTACTGGCCCCTGCGCACCCTCTCAGAGCTGGCCGGCGAAGACCGGGCAGTGGAGGTGCTCCTTGAGGCCCTGGATTCCATCGAGGACCGCTGGGAGCAGAGCATGGAGCGAATGAACAACCTCGTCTCCTGTCTGAGAGATTTCCATCACCCCCTTGTCCTCGAGCGTTTGATCGATCTAGCCAGAGACGACTTCGAGGAGATCCGCTTCCTCTCGGTGGATGGCCTCTCCACCTTTGACAGCGAGCAGGCAGCGGTGGACGCCATCCTGGAGCGCCTCCTCGACCCCGATGAGACCGTGCGGGTCAAGACTTATATCACCGACCTCCTCCTTGAGCGGAAGTGGAACGTCAAGCATTACAAGAAGCGCTTGGTGGGTCACCTCCCTGAGGGGTTCTTCGTGGACGACACCGGCGCGATCCAGCGTCGCTAGGAGGGCCCCATGGTCCAGCGCGTACCCATCACCGTCGAAGGACATAAGAAGCTCAAGGCCCAACTCCGCCACATTCTGGAGGTCGATCGCCCGCAGAACGTGCGCGACATTGAGATCGCTCGCAGCCACGGGGACCTCTCTGAAAACGCTGAGTACCACGCGGCCAAAGAAAAGCAGGGTATCCTCGACGCACAGAAAAAGAACCTCGAGGACAGGATCGGCCGCGCCGAGATAATTGATCCAGCCTCTCTATCGGGCGAGCGGGTGGTCTTCGGGGCCACGGTCCACCTTGAGGATATGGACAACGATGCGGAGATCGTCTATCAAATCGTCGGCGACGACGAGGCCGACCCCTCCCAGGGCCGAATCTCCATCTCCTCCCCCGTGTCCCGGGCCCTCATCGGCAAGGAGATCGGCGACGAGGCCCGAGTCAAGACCCCCGGCGGCATCCGCTGCTATGAGATCATGGATGTAGAGTTCAAGTAGGACTTGTGGGAGGGGCTTCAGCCCCGATTTCTGTGGGAGGGGCTTCCCGGAGGTGCCCCGAATGCGTCACTCGGACGGCTTCTCGAGTTCGGCCTTGATGCGGGCCATCTCCTTTTGCGCAACCTCGACGAAGGGCTTCTCACTCTCCAGACGCGCGGCCACCTCAGCGTAGCGGGTCCACGCGTCCAGGGCCTTGGCCAGGTCACTGGCCTCTTCGTAGGCGTAGGCGAGGTTGTAGAGGGCTTCGGGATAGCGGCTCTTCAACTCCACTGAGCGCTCCAGGGCCTCGATCTCCTTGGGCAGGTCCCCGAGTTTGTGCCAGGCCAGGGCCAGGTTATAGCTCGCCTTGTAAAAGGACGGTCGCCTCTCCAGCGCTGCATCGTAGGCAGCGATCTCCTTGCGGATCAGTGCGTCCCGGGCCGCTTCGTCCCCCGCCTTCTCCGCTTGCTTGCCGTACGCAATACCCAGGTTGTAGTGGATATCCGGGATATCTGCTGAGAGGGCCAGGGCCTTGTGGTAGGTCTCTACGGCCTCCTCCAGGCGCTCCATGCGGGCCAGGAGGATCCCCAGGTTCACCATCGCGTCCAGGGCCTCGGGCTCGTGTTCGAGGGTCTTGCGGTAGGCCGCTACAGAGTCCTCGTATTGGCCCTCATCCTCCAGGGCCAGGGCCAGGTTGTAGTGGGCCCGCGCGTAGGTCGGGTCCAACTCCAGGGCCTTGCGGTACGCGTCCTTCTCCTTATCGTACTGACGGAGCTGGCCATAGGCCGCGCCCAGGTTGTACCAGGCCTCCTTGAAGTCCGGCCGCTGCTTGATCGCTGTACGGTAGAGGCCTACCGCCTCCCGGTACTCACTCTGGACGAAGAGGTCGTTGGCTTTGCGGAAGTTGTCCTCGGGGGAACGCTCCTCCTGTGCAAACGCGGGTGCGGAAGCCAGAAGCAGCCACACGGCCGTAACGATCCCGAGGTGCCGAAGTGTGTTCATGGAACCGCCCCTCTCGTCTCCAGCCGGTTCGGCAAGTGATTTTTCTTATATCGAGAGTACCCCTGCCTGTCAACCGATTGGCCAACAGAGGGTCCTGATATACTTCTTGCAGACCCAATGCCCGAATTCGGTTTGTAAACGATCGGGCCAAGCCTATACTTCCGAAATGCAGCCCAGCCGTGGGGAGGGTTCCGAGGTGCTGAAGCTTGAACACATCCTGTCCGAACTCCGGCAGTACCATCCCAGCGCGGACGTGGATCTGATCAAGGCCGCCTATCTTTTCGCATTCGAAAAGCACGAGGGGCAGCTAAGACACTCCGGGGAACCCTACATCATCCACCCCCTGAACGTCGCCCGCATCGTCGTCACCATCCTCAAGCTCGACGAGGAGGCCGTCGCTGCTGCCTTTCTCCACGATGTGGTCGAGGATTGCGACGTCACCATCGAGGAAATCAGAGAGCGTTTCGGCCCCAAGATAGCGGTCCTGGTGGACGGGGTCACAAAGCTGTCCAAGATGAGCTTCTCCAGCCGCGAGGAGCGTCAGGCCGAGAACTTCCGCAAGATGATGCTGGCCATGTCCAAGGACATCCGCGTCATCCTCGTGAAACTCGCTGACCGCCTCCACAATATGCAAACCCTGGACTTCAAGGCCAAGACCACAGACGGCTTGAAGGCGGTCCAGCGCATCGCCCGTGAGACCATGGAGATCTATGCGCCCCTGGCCAACCGCCTCGGTATCTACCGCCTGAAGTCCCAACTCGAGGATCTCTCCTTCCAGTACCTCAACCCAGAGGACAGCACCGCAATCCATAAGCAGATGGGACGCCATCGGCGGGAGCACCAGCGCTTCATCGACCTGGTCCAGGGGCTCCTCGGCAATGAACTGAAGGCCGCGGGCTATTCTGCTGATGTCTCCGGTCGCATGAAGCACGATTACAGCATCTGGCGGAAAATGCAGGCCCAGCGGATTCCCTTTGAGGAGGTCTATGACCTCATAGCGTTCCGGGCCATCGTCGAACAGGTCAACGAGTGCTGGCACATCCTCGGTATCGTACACCAGCTCTGGAAGCCGATCCCCGGCCGGTTCAGGGACTACATCGATCTGCCCAAGCCCAACGGCTACCGCTCCCTCCACACAGCGGTCATTGGCCCCAATGGCGAGCCCATGGAGATCCAGATCCGCACCCGTGAGATGCACGAGCAGGCCGAGCGCGGCATCGCGGCCCACTGGCGCTACAAAGAGTCCGGCCCCGTCAAGCGCCCAGATGAAGAGCGGATCGAGATGCTCAAGGATCTCCTCGAGGGGATCCGGGAGTTGCACAAGGATACCTTCTCGTCCAAGGATTTCCTCTCCGAGGTCAAGGACGGCCTCTTCGGCGATGAAATCTTCGTCTTCACACCCAAGGGTGACGTGTACGTCTTCCCCCGGGGCTCCACCCCCGTGGATTTCGCCTACGCTGTCCACTCCGAGGTTGGGTACCACTGCACCGGCGCCAAGGTCAACGGGACCATGGTGCCCCTGTCCTACCCCCTCCACAGCGGCGACATCGTCCAGATCCTCACCTCGCCCTCCCAGGCGCCCAACGCGGACTGGCTCAAGTTCGTCCGTGCCGGCCGAACCAGGTCCAAGATCCGCGCTGTCCTCCGCCTGGAGGCCCGCACCCGATCCGTAGAGATCGGCCGAGCCATGCTCGAGAAGGAATTCCGGAAGCGAAAGCTCTCCTTCAATCGTCTCCAGAAGAAGGGTGAGATCCAGCGGGCAGCGGTGGAACTACGGGCCGAGGCGGCGGACGAACTCCTCGCCCGCGTCGGCTCCTCCCGGATCACCCCGAAGCAGGTCCTCGGTGTCGTGGCCCCCGAGACCCTCGAAAAGGAGCCCCCCCCCGAGGAAGAGTCCCGTCACACGGGGATCACCGGCCTGCTCAACCGTATCATTCCCGACGCGTCGGGACGGGTCCTCGTGGGCGGCGAGGGCGACATCATGACTCACTTCGCCCGCTGCTGCTCACCCCTCCCCGGGGATGACATCGTGGGCTACGTAAACCGGGCCCACGGGATCACGGTCCACCGCCGGGACTGCCGCCAGATCGAGGGTGCAGACCAGGATCGCATCCTGGACGTGGCCTGGGACCGCAAGGGCAAGGCCGAGCGCTTCGTCCGACTTCGAGTCTCCTGCACCGATCAGCAGGGCATACTCGCAGCCATGACCCAGGTCTTCACCAGCCAGTCCGCAAATATCGTCAGCGCCAACTGCCGGGGCAACGGCGACAAGGGTGCGGTGAACGTCTTCGAGATCAAGGTCACCTCCGCCGGCCACCTGAAAACCGTCATTCGCGCGCTCGAACGGATCCCTGGGGTCCGCTCGGTCCAGCGCTCCTAGCGAGGCTGCCGTGATCCGCGATCGTCGCCTCCACATCTGCATGGGTGAGGTCTGCAACAACAACTGCATCTTCTGCATGGACAAGGGCGGCCGCCAGCGCCAGCGTCATCTGGAACTCATCGATCCCGAGGAGACCCTCCGCTTCATGGAGGAGAACCGGGACCTGGGAGAGGTCCTCTTCACAGCGGGGGAACCCACCCTCCATGAGTCCCTCCCTCGCCTCATCGCCCACGCGAAGCGCCTGGGCTTCCGGCGGATCGGCGTGATCACCAACGGACGCCGCCTCGCCTACCAGGTCTACGCTGAGCGCCTCCTGAACGCCGGGCTCAACAGCGTGGTGATCTCCATCCACGGCCACGATGCCCGCCTCCACGACGCGCAGACCCGCACCCCGGGCAGCTTCGAGCAGACGGCGGCTGGCCTCCGCGTCCTCGCTGACCTGAAGGCCGACCGGGAGCTGCACCTCTCCACCTCCACCGTTGTCAACCGCCGCAACCTGCCGCACCTCAGCAAGATCCTCCCCTTTCTCCTGGCTTTCCCCCTCGACCAGATCGTCCTCAACGCGTGCCAGCCCCTCGGCCGCGCGGCTGAATTGTTCGACAAGCTCGTGCCTGCATACACGGAGATCATAACGGAGTTATCCGGGGCCCTGGAGGGGCTCCCGAGGGACGAGTGGGCGAGGATTCGCCTCCTCGATGTCCCCCCTTGCCTCCTTGCCAGCCTCCCCGAGGAGATCCGGGGCTGGGTCGAGGAACACCAGCACTTCGAGCGCCGGGGTGGCCTGCCCCGAGGGTTCGGCGAGGAGACCCAACGCCAGGGCACCCGCGCCGCAGTGCAGAAGCGGGACTTCGACGCGGTTCAGCGCGCGTTCGGCCCCCCCTGCGAGGGCTGCACTCTCCGAGAACGCTGCGACGGGGTCTGGCGCCGCTACGTCGAGGAGTACGGCTGGAATGAGTTCGGGTGACGCCCCCCCCTGGCGTCGACGCGTAAAAGTTGTTATGTAGTTCCCCTGGTATCCTTGCCGGGAGCGACGCTGACTGGAGCAACCATGACCGACGAGAAAAAGAGCTACGCCACCGAACGAGTGGACGTAAAGACCGGGTTCCTCTGCAACAACCGTTGCTCCTTCTGTGTCCAGGGGAACAAGCGGGACCTCTACGGCAACAAGTCCACCGAGGAGGTCAAGGAGACCCTGCGGAACGCGATAAAGGACAGCGACTCCATCGTCTTCACCGGCGGCGAAGTTACCATCCGTCCCGACTTCCTCGAGTTGGTCAGGTACGCGAAGGACCAGGGCTTCCGCAAAATCCAGATCCAGACAAACGGCCGGATGCTCGCGTACATGAAGTTCGCGCGTCAGACAGTGGAGGCTGGCGCCAATGAGTTTTCTCCCGCACTCCACGGCCACACTGCAGCCCTCCACGACCACCTCACCCGGACCGAGGGCAGCTTCCGACAGACAGCGCAGTCGATCCGCAACTTGAAGGCCCTGGGGCAGTTGGTGATCACTAACTCCGTCATTACCCGCTCCAATTTCCGCCATCTCCCTGAGATGGCCGCGCTGTTGGTCCGCCTCGGAGTGGACCAGTACCAGCTGGCGTTCGTCCACGCGCTCGGCTCCGCGCAGGAGTTCTTCCACCGAACAGTCCCGCGGATGACCTTGATCGAGCCCTACGTAAAACGCGCCATCCAGGTAGGCGTGAAGGCCGGGCGGGTAGTCTTCACTGAGGCGATTCCCTACTGCTTCATGGCCGGCTACGAGGATCATGTGGCCGAACGCTTCATGCCTCGCACCAAGATTTTTGACGCCAAGAGCGTGGTAGACGACTACACCAGCTATCGCTGGACCGAGGGCAAGGCCAAGGGGCCTGCCTGTCAGGAATGCACATGGAATGCTGTCTGCGAGGGGCCCTGGAAGGACTACGTAGACGGCTACGGTTGGGCCGAGTTCATTCCCCGCAGGGATCCGGTGACAATCGTCCTCCCCGAGAGCCGGGGTGAGGGCTAGGGGCCATGACAGACACCCTCGAAATCAAGGAGTCCGCGGCGCAGGAGAAGAGGCAGTGGGTCCGCCTCACGAAGCTTTGCAACAACCGCTGCACCTTCTGTCTTGACACCGACGCGCAGGACGGCACCGTGGTGCCCTTAGCGGATGTCAAGCGTCGGATCCTGGCCGGGGTCGAGGAGGGCGCCACGCGCCTGATCCTCAGCGGCGGAGAGCCGACGATCCATCCCGACTTTCTGGCGTTCGTGGGGCTGGGCCGTCAGGCCGGCTATCGCTGGATCCAGACGGTCACCAACGGACGCATGTTCTCCTACGGACGCTTCGCAGCCGGGGCCGTCGCTGCGGGGCTCGATGAGGCCACCTTCTCGATGCACGGCCACACCCCCGCGCTCCACGATCTGCTGACCGGGGTCCCCGGGGCCTTCGTTCAAGCCCTGGCCGGACTGAAGAACCTCCTGGGGCAGTGCGTGGTGAACGTGGACGTCGTGCTGAACCGGCAGAACGTCCCCCACCTTAGGGAAATTCTCGAGTTCTACATGGACCTGGGGATCCACGAATTCGACCTCCTCCACACCGTCCCTTTCGGCCTGGCCTGGGGAAAGAATAGAGATCTCCTCTTCTACGATCCCGCCGAGTACGCTGACGACCTTCGCCGCGCGTTCGACCTGCGGCGGCGGGAAGGGATCTACATGTGGACCAACCGCCTCCCCATCCGCTACCTCGAGGGTGCGGAGGACCTGGTCCAGGACCCTAAGAAGATCCACGACGAGGTCCGGGGCCGTCGAGATCATTTCGAGCATTGGGTGGACACCGGGACCCCGCTCCCCTGCCGGGATGATCGCTGTCCCTACTGCTTCCTCCAGGGCTTCTGCGAGCGCCTGGGAGCCGTGGTGGACACCTGTCTGGGACGCGAGGACACGGACAGCGGTCCCGTGCGAGTGCGGGCCGACGCGGGCCGACGCTTCCAGAGCAACCAATTCTGGCCTGAGAACCTGACCATCCCCTCCCGGGTCCGGCTGGAGCTTATCGCCGCAGCGCCCGAGGACGCGACCGCCTGGCTGGATGCCTTCCCTCTTGCAGTGGAGCATCTGACCCTGGTGGTGACGCCATGGTCGCCGGATCCTGCCCCCTGGGCAGACCTCTTGGCCCGGGCCGACATGATCCGTCTGGGGCCCGACGCGCCGGAGGACGGGGCCGCGGCGATTCTGGCCGCGTGGCGGGCCGTGTCCCACAAGGGGCGCCTCGAGGTGCCCGCGCTCACCGCGCTCGGTGACGCGTTGGCTGACGCGGTCGGCGATGAGATCTTCTACCTCCCCGTGCGGCCGCGGCTCACGGTCGCCGCGGCCCGGGACCTGGACCTGGACGGGGTCAGGGACCTGCACGCGCACACTGGCCGCTCCGTGGATGGCCTGCCTCCCTGCCTGGGCACCGCAGCGACACCCCCGCTGTCCATCCCCGAGCTGGACCTCACCCTCCTCGATGACAAGGGCCGTCTCGACATGGTGCGCTACGCCGACGACTACATTGCCCGATGGTACATGGTAAAAAGCCACCGCTGCGATGGCTGCCTGCGGACAGCGGAATGCCCCGGGATCCATATCTCCGGGGCCCGCCGTTTCGGGCTCACCGCTCTCTCTCCCTTTTCGGAATCCACGGTCGCAGGCTCCCGGCTGGGAAAGGACTAGACATGGCGAATCTCGGTTACATCCAGGTTACCCGCACCTGCAACCAAGCCTGCATCTTCTGTTCCAACCCCGAGCTGGACCGGGAGATCACCCTCGATGAAGCGAAGGCCCTCGTGGATGACTTCGTGACCCGAGGCTACGATGGGGTCATCCTCACCGGCGGCGAACCGACCCTCTTCGACCCGCTTCCGGAGCTCATCGCCTACGCGACCGAACAGGGCCTCGGCGTTCGGATGATCACCAACGGGCAGAAGACCAGCGACATGAACTACCTGCGCGGCCTCCTCGACGCGGGGCTTATTCACGTCCACCAGTCGGTCTATACCCATGACCCGGAGATCCAGGCCCGCCTCACCGGCAAGGCCGACTCCCACGCCAACCTCTGCGCCAGCCTGGACAACTTCGGCAAGGCCGGGATACAGGTGGACGTGAACATCACCATCCAGAAGTACAACGCGGAGCACCTGGACCGGGTGGTGGTCTGGCTCCTGGAACGCTGGCCCTTTGTCCGGCATGTGGTCTTCAACAACCTCGACCCCACCTCGGATCGGGTGGCCCAGCACAAGGAAGTGGTCCACAAGCTCTCGGACATGGAGCCCTTCCTGTACCGGGCCCTCTCGTACCTTGAACACAAGGGCCGCACCTACAGGGTCGAGCGGGTGCCCCTCTGCTACATGACCGAGTTCGCCCACGCGTCCACCGAGACCCGCAAGATCGTCAAAAACGAGGAACGAATCGTCCACTTTCTTGATGAAAAGGGAATGGTCCGCCAGACCGGCTGGGAGCACGGCAAGGCCGAAATCTGCCGGGAGTGTTCACTGACGTCGATCTGCGCGGGGCTCTTCGAGATGGACACCTTCTATTCGAGCGAAGAGCTCTACCGCCTCTTCGTCCCCAAGGAGCCCATAATCCGACGCATCCTTGAGGGGGAATGAGGTCCCGTTAATGTGGGAGATCTATGGCCTGGAGATCTGGATCGACGATCTGATGATCCCCGTCGCGCTGGCCATCGCGGGGATCACCGCTTGGACAGATCTGAAGCCGATGCTGCCCCACCTGATGGGGAAGGTGTCTTATGAGAAAAGCCCCGGAGGGGGAAGGATCTCGAATCGAATCCTCCTGCTGGGTCTTGGTCTCGGCGTCGCGTGGCACCTCTTCACTTGGTTCTGGCTCTGGATCGGGGGAGACCTCTACTCAGCGAACATGCTCGCTGGTCGTTCCGTGTCCTACTGGGGCCATGTGGCGATCAATACGGGTATCTCCTTCGCCCTGGGCTTCTTGCTGTGGACCCTGGGGCTCTGGGCAGCGGGGGACGGCAAACTCTTCGGCCTCCTATCCCTCCTCCTGCCCCTGGCCGCGTACCACGACAACTACCTCACCTGGTTTCCCTCCTTCGTCCTCTTCTTCAACACCTTCATAGCGGTCTTCGCCATCCTGTTGCTGGAGTTCTCCACACGTCTCATGATCCAAGTCAGGCAGGGGGGGCCTGGCTACCTCGGGCAGGTGATGGAAAAAGCCGTGACAGCGCTCAAGGAAAACAAGGCAATGGTCCTGAAGCTCTTAGTCCTCTTCCTGGGGATCTTCACCACGATCCGGCTCCTGCGGCACTTCATGCGCCTGGTCCTGGACATGGGCTTCGGCGACATCAACAAGACCATGATCTACGTGATCCTTTTCATGCTCTTCAAGCCCGTCACCAAGCTCCTGAAATATAAGCCCACGATCTGGGTGGCCAGTGCAATCGTCATCGGCTACGGGATCTGGGCCTTTGTCTTCGACCCCACGGGTGAGGCAAAGCACCACCTGACCGATATCGGAGCGCTCGCTCTCTCGATCATCCTCTTCCGCTTCGCGTACGACGCCTATCTCAAGGCCACCGACGAGCGCCTGATCTCCGCTACACTCCTGCGCGTCAAGATGGTCCTCTCCGACGAGACGGTGAGGAAGTTCAAGGAACGCGATGAGTTCTACCGCCAGCGGCTCCGGCCCTTGGAGCCCGATGGCCTCCTTCCCTCGCAGGTGGAGGCAATCCACGAGTGGTACGAGGAGAACGACCCCGACGGAACCATAGGCATCGCCAGGACCCTCCCCTTCGCACCAGCCCTGTTCATTGGAGCCATCATCACAGTCGTAGTGCGTGGTCTCTTGCTTGTTTTTTAGGGGCATGGACCTCAGGGTTCCTTGCGGTGGACGGGTCGTGGTGGCCGCTGGTGGGCCGGGGAACATCCCTGTGCTGTCCGGCTCCGGCGTGTTCCTTGACCAGGAGGTGGTGCTGCACTAATCTTAATTTGAGGTGAATCCATGCGAGTAAAAGCCACGACACTGGAACAGGCTCTTGATGTACTGAAGCCAGAGCCGCTCAGCGTCGACGACGAGCCCTGGTACGTCTCCCGTTCCAGAAACGCCGGGGGAACCGTCAGACCTCTGGCGCTGCTGCGCACCAAGCTGAAGCACGCCTTACCGAACGACAAGTTCTTCCTCTCGGGCCACGTGGGGAGCGGGAAGAGCACCGAGCTAATCCGGCTCGCGGCGGACCCGACGATCACCGAACGCTACCACGTCATCTCGTTCCGCTTCGAGGAGGACGACTGGGCCCACCTCGACTCGCGCCAGGCCATGTTCCGAATCGCCGCAGAGATTTACACGGACGGGATCGAAACAGGGCTTCTCGGGAAGAGCGGACCCTGGGAGAAGCCGCTGCGGGAGCTGAGCAGCCGCATCTACGGCTCCACCGGGGTCCAGGCGAAGGACGGATCCGTCTCGGTCGAGTACAACCTCCTGTTCATGAAGCTCCGTCAGGAGCTGAAGCTCAGCGAGGAGCGCCGGAAGTTCTTCCGGAACATGGGCGAGACCGAGCAGACCCTGCTGCGGGACCTCGTCGACCTGCTTGTGGACACGCTTGAGGATAAGCTTGCGAAAGCGGAAGAGCCGGCCCGGCTCCTGGTCGTCATTGACGACCTGGACAAGGTCCGCGATCCAGAGCTCCAGAAGGAGGTCTTCGACACCAACCTGGGCTTCCTCCTGGCGCCGAAGGTGACGATGCTCCTCACGCTGCCCTCGTCCGTGCTCTTCCGCGGGACCGACGCCCGGATCTCCCAGCGGATCACCCACCTCCGCCCCGTCGGTGTGCTTAAACAGAGCCAAGCGGCCATTCCGGAAGATGCACGGCTCAATGACGGGATCAA
>CAYOTU010000016.1:0-15946 GCA_964406905.1 uncultured Myxococcales bacterium
TAGAGTGCGTCCTCGTAATAGGGGTTGTTCTTTTCGAACTTCAGGACCGCTGAGTAGGCATCCACTGCCTTGTCGAACTGTGACATGGCATAGTAGTTCTCACCGATGAGCATCCACGCGCCCACTGCGTATTCGCTGTCCGGGTGGTCCCGGGTGAGGGTCTGGAGCGCGACGGTCGAGCGGTCCAACTCCTCCTGGACTCGCATGTAGTAGCCCATGAGGTATAGGGCCATGTCTCGATATCGGTACTCCGGGAAATCGTTCACCAGGCGCTGGAAGACCGCCAGGGCCTTGGAGTAGTCCGTGGCGCCTTCCGTGGGGGGACGAGGTCTCTTCCCCCGCAGGTAGAGGTCCATAAAATCATCGAAGGACTGCTTGACCACGGTGTACTTGTAATCCGATTGCTCCCGGTACAGCTCTGCTATTCGGAACAGAACGTCCGCGATGGCCGCCCGGTACTTGGGATCCACCTTGTACTTCTCGTAGCGGACCACAAAGTTTTCGAAGACAGCGATGGCCTCCCGGCGGCGCTCCTCTTCCCGCGCCTCGATTTTGTCGTACTTCTCGTTGTATTGGGAGTTGATCCGGGCGATCTCCCCCTGGATCTGGTTCACAAGATAGCCGGTGACCGTCATGGTGTAGTCCGACGTCTCGACACGGTAGGCCTTGTTGAGGTCGCCGAAGTCGTCCCAGAGTCCGGGGCGGTCTGCATCCACGGTCGCAGGCTCCCGGCTGGGATCGGCTGTACCGGGCTCTGGCTGGGCATTGGTACGCCCCGGCAGCAGCAGCAGAGCGAGGAGCACCAGGAGTATGCGGGAGCGCATCATCTACTCCACCTCCTGGCTGGCTTCTTCAAGGAGCTTCTTCAGGAACCCGATCTTCCGGCCCTGCTCCTCTGCGAGGAACTCCATCTGCTCGGTGTACTCCTGCTTGCGACGCCAGGCGAGGTCCACGAGGCCGAGGTCTGCCTCAAGGACCACACGCCCCAGGCGCTCATTGGCCGCAACGAAGAGGGGGATTCCCATTCCCCGGGCCACAGCCAGGGTCTTGCGCTCGGTCATCGCCATCTGCGCCTCGTTCGCGGTCAACTGTCGGGCCTCGGCCTCTACTACTCCACGATAGTATTGGACTTTCTTCGCTGCCCGGTCGTCGATAAGGCGCCGCACATCATTAATGCGTACGAGCTGAAGCATGATCGCCTTCTGGGCCTGGATCGTGAGCTGCAGGTCCCGTTCGTTTCCCCGTCCCGACCGTCGCACTGCCTCAAAGTAAAGCGCGGCCTCGTCGTTCTGGGATTTACGCAGGAGGGCTCTCAGGTTGCCCTCGGTGTGCGCTGCCTGCGCGCCGCCGATCCCCAGGATCATGTCCCGCTGGACCTTGAGCTTGATCTCCAAGGTCTTGTCGTAGTGGTCCGCCAGGTTCTTTGTCTCCCGCTCGAGTTCCTTGCGGACCTCCTCCTCGTCCCGAACCTGAAGGTTGTAGCTGCCCTTGTACTTGATCTCGCGGAGGACACGCATCATGGCGTCCACCTGGCCCTTGTAGGACTGGATGCGGATGAGTTGCTTGTCCAGATCCCGCTCCATTTCCTTTAGCTTCCGTATACCCGCCTTGTCCCGAGCTTCGTACGCGGTGACGGTCTGAGGTGCATGGCGGAGCTTCTCCTGGAGACGCTCCCGCTGAGCCTGGATTTTCTTGAGCTGCCCCCGATCCAGATCGGTCAGGACTCCGTCCAATTCCCGGCTCTGCCAGTCGAGGATCTGTACGTTGAGGTTGACGAGGCTGCTCTCCAGTTCCTGAGAGGAGAGCCAGGCCAGGCGCAGGGCCGGAAAGAGGTTACGGGTACCGGGCTGGTTCAGCGCTGCTCGGAGCTTGCTGAGGGTGTCCTTGGATTCAGCGAGGTCCTTCTTCTGGCCAGCGAGATCCTTGAGATTGCTCACAACCTGACCGAGATCGGGCTCCTCCTGGAGCCACTCCACGGCCTCTCGGGAGAGCATCTCCATCTTTCCGATGGGGTTGACCTGCGCGTGGACCAGGGAGTCGAACCAGCGACCGATTCGGGCCTCATCCCGGGAGAACTCCCACAACTCCGTGGACATTGGTGCAAAGCGATCCACGACCTCTTTGTAGGCCTCTGCAGCGTAGTTGAGCATGCCCAGGAGCATGTTGATGCGGCCCCGCAGGATGGAGGTCTCGATGGAGAGCTTGTGGCCAAGGTTCGGGGCGCCAGCGAGGATCTCGAGAGTCTCCAGGGCCTTGCGCAGCGACTCGTAGCGTTTGTCTGGTTCAGCGTAGAGGCTCGATGCCTTCATGTGGAGATGGGTCATCTCGTACAAGGCCCGCTGAAAATTTCGGGACTTTCGGGGGATCCGTTGGTAGTAGTCTGCGGCCTTGGAGAGCAGCCCCTTTTCGTAGGCGATCCGGGCGATGGAAAGGTTCGCCAATTCGATGATTTCGGCGTCGGCCTGCTTGTCCGCCAGCGCGATCGTCTCCGTGAACGCGACCTCGGCCTCGTCGATGCGGTTCTGGCCGACGAGGACCGCACCGATTATGTAACGGGCCTGTATGTGAACGGAGGAGCCTCGGGCGACCTGCTGGAGCGCGTCAAACGCGCCCGCGTACTCGCCGATAAGGTAGAGGGCCTTCCCGTAGGCGTAGTTGAGCCGGGCGGAGCCTACCTGGCGGGATAGGTTGGCGACCTGGTGAGTGTAGCGGCGAAGGTCCTCCTTCTGGTCAAGGGAGGACGCTATCTCCACCAGGTACACCAGGGCCTCACCCGCTTCCGCATTGGCCTGAACCAGCTTCTCGAAGTAGTCCCGGGCCCCCTCGAGGTTGCCCATCTCGTAGAGACTCACAGCGAGCATGCGTACAGCCTCGAAGTACCGGCGGTCGGACTTGAAGCGGGTGTCCTCAGCCAAGCTGAAGAGTTGGGTCGCAGCCTCATTCCAGTGGCCCAGGTCGAAGGAAACCTGCGCGTCGAGGTAGCGCTCTTCAGGGTTGAAGACGTAGCCCTCGACGTGGATAGTCTTGACCTCGGAATCAAGTATATTGATGCGCTCACTCAGGCGGGTCAGCTCGCTCTGGGCCTTCTCGGGGACGCTCCCTTGCGCAGGGGCCCCAAAGGCCCCGACCAGCAGGAACAACGCCAGCAGCCAGGCTTGCCTTCTCATGGGGTCTCGCCTACTCCTTCCCAGAGGTCAGGCGGGCGATGTTTTCCTTGTTGAAGGGGAGCTGGACCACCTTGAACTTGATGGCAGGTTTTTCCTCGAGGGAGTAGGTGGGGCCGCCCTTTTCGTACCCGGTCACGTCGAGTTTCACTATCCGGCCCCGACTGGTGTAGAAGGTGTACTTCGACGTGATCTTGAACTTGAAGCCCTTCAGGTACGTGAAGAACTTGCCCTTTCCGACGTAAAGCAGCTCGACGGTGAGTGTGTGGTTGCCCGGCACGACGTTACCGCGGAACACCTCTATGGTGCGGTTGTCCTCGAGGAAGTTCTTGGTGTTGCGTTTGAAGTAGAGTTTCTTCCCGTCCAGGTAGTAGAGCACCTGGTCCAACGCGAATGCGCCGCTCATCCGGTTGTTGTGGGTGATGACGGCCCAGGCCTCAGCCACGACGTTTGAGAGGATCCGCTCCTTGAGCAGGTTCAGGCGGACCTTGGTCTTGTAGATCTTCTCCTTGAGGCGAACGACGTCCTCCTCCATCTCCCGGAGGCGGTCTTTGTACTTCCGGTCCGCACCGGGGGCCGTTGCGAGAGCCGCGGATGTTGCGGTGTCCGACGCACTGCCGGCAACGGTATCAGGGGTTGCCCACTCGTCGCCTTCTGGTTTCGGGGCTTCGGGCTCTACGGGCGCAGTCGGCTCCATGGGCGCCGGCTGCGCTACCACGCCGGGCGCGTAGCAGATCGCTACCATTGCCAGAACGGTCAGCGATAGGAAACGGGTCATTGTCTCACCTATTCTTCAAGTTATGTTCTGTCTATGGTCTTCAAAGACACCCGCGTTATAGCATCGCGCCGGATGCGCGTCAAACAATAAACCAAGCAGCCGCTAACCCTGGCCAGGGGAGATCAGCTACGCCGCAGGAAGAAGAGGAGTGCCTCGATCTGCTGATTCCAGAACCGAGCAACGGGAAAGGTATTTTCCTTCTTTCGCTCCTCGGTCAAGAAGTCCTCCAGGGTCCGAACAAACTCCTTGTTCCCAGCACCCTGGCGCTCGATCCCCAAGAGAAGGGCCCGGCGGAAGTCGTCGTAGTCCGGATGGTACTCGAGCCCCTTGTAGGTCTGTAGGTACAGGGTCACCAGGGCCCCCCGCTTCTTATTGCTCAGCTTCCACGTGGACAGCATCAGGGCGGCCTTGGTGCGGGCCATGTACAAGTAAAACTTGTCCTTGATCTTCGTCGGATCAAAGGTCAGGTCCCCTTGGCCGCGAACCTTCTGGCCCTTGAAGATTCCGGTCCACTTTTTGTAGTCCTTGCCCGCAACACGTACGGTGTTCAGCAGGGTCTGGAGATCCTCCTTCCTCAAGCGCTCCAGGATCGCATCAGCGCCCTGGGTATCGGCGAAGATTTCATCGAAGTCCGCCTCGAAGATCCGATCGAACAGGTCGAGATGATCCGCGTCCAGCGCGTAGGCCAGGGTCATCATGAAGTTGATAACGAAGTCTGCCTGGGTAGCGGGTGGAGGAAAGGGCTCGGTCTTCGCTGCCTTCTTGACCGGGGCCTTCTCCGCTGCCGGAATTTTCTCCCCGGCCTCGGCTTTCTCGGGGGCCTTCTCTGGGGCCTTCGCTGCCGCTTCCTCCTCTCCCAGCTCATCCTCGTCGATTTCTTCCTCAAAGATCACCTTGAAGAGCGTGTCCGTGGATTTGGATGTCGCCTTGAAAGCCAGCGCAAGGGCCAGATCAAGGCGGGCCTCCACCGGGGTCCTCATGTCCCGCATGGCCCGCAGGGCCGCGTCCTGGAACCCGGGGCCTTTACCCAAGGACATCAAGGCCGCCTGGCCAAACTTGATGCGGTTGGTCTGGGTAATCGTCCAGTCCTCGATGAGCTGTTTCGACAACCCCGAAGGCGAAACCATGGGCCGGGTCATGTCCTTTAGCAGGGGCATGGCGGCTCGAGGATCCCGGATTCGAGAAAGCACGAGGGGAATTCTATCGCCACGACGCCAGCGCCAGTCGGAGATGCCGTTGGGGATGGCAAACTCCTCCATGTATTGGACCTTGGGATCGCCCGGCAGCGAGGTGACGATGTCTACCAGGTACGGTACAGCGGGGGGACCGATACGGAGCAGGGAGAGGAGGGTCGTCGGCACGATGTGCTGGCCGTTCTTGGAGACGAGGAAGAGCCCCTTGATTAATGCCTTGAGCGCTTCGGGTGACTTCGCTCGGAGCTTGCCCAGGGCCATGGCCGAGAGGCGGTTTACCTGGATGTAATCCGGTTCATCGGACATGGAGTCGAGGAGCTTGACGTACATCGCCTCCTGCTCGGGATCCGGATCGTTGGTGATGACCAGATCGCCCTGAGCATTGGTCTCGATGCCCAGGATGGCACGCAGAGCGTTCTGGTAGGTCTTGACGAACTCGTGGCTGGGGCGATCGAGGTCCTTTTCGATCATCGCCACGAGGTTGGGCCGCAGATCGAACATCTCCCAGTCAAAAATGGCGGTCGCTGCGAGAAGCGCCGTGTCAGCGTCCTCCAGGCCAATAGCCATGAGCTCCTTGTACATCTCCTGCTTCCCAGGAAACTTCTCGGCCTGGTCCTTGAACTCGTTCGGACTGGGATCCCAGAGATCGATCACGAGACGGATGATGTCCGCATTGCGAGCGCCGTCGGGCGTGATCATTCCCTTAAGAGGATCCAGGGCATCCTGGCACTGGTTGTCGCGGATCGACTTGAACGCACCATAGGGGTTCTGTCCGCCGAGCATTGCGACGTACTTTCCGCACTCGCTCTCCTCTCCATGGGAGCAGGCACCCGCTAAGGTCGTCAGGGCCAGGAACAGGACAACCAAGGGACAGCGCTTCATCGATTTCCCTCCTTACCGTGCCGGTTTTTCACGTATCACACACAATCGGGTAGAAGTATAGCGCCCCTGTTTCTAGGGCGTCAAGGCAAACGTATCCTTACGATTATGAGAGGATCGGGGCTACTCGACGATCCAGATCCAGGTAAGGTCCGGCACGGCGGCCTCGGCGATCCAGCCGTCGCCGTCTACGATCATCATGCCTGCGTCGTGCGCGCCACCATGGATCAGGTCGTTGTACATCAGCTTCGGTGCGGCTAATCCGGTGGTCCCGTCCACGCGCACCGTCACACCGGGATCGCAGTGGGCCTTGAACGGATGCAGCGCTAATGCCAGGACAGCGCCTTCGGGGGCCCAGTAGGCGTCTGCCGTCTCCACGAGGATCCCGCTCACCTTCCCCTGGTCCGAGTAGTCGGGAAACACAGGGCATCCAGCGGGGAACTCGAGGGTCACGGGACCGATCTGGACCGTGCCGCCGTTCGCTGTGACGACGTCGTCGCCCTCGGGCATCTCCTGTAGGGCGATCTCGCCCATGTCCAGGCAGTCGGGATCTGAGGGATCTACCACCAGGGACCAACCAACGAACATCTTCCCCATCTGGACCCCAGCAAGGGTGGCGTTCACCTCGAGGTGGGTGTATCCGGCCTCCAGGTTCTGGAACGAGAAGTATCCCTGGTCATCCGCCGTGCGGGGGTTGCAGGTCTCGGAGCCGTTCACCACGCCGCAAAGGAAGAGCTTGGCCCCCCCGATGGGGCCCCCGCCGACTTGGACCACCTGACCCATGATCCCCGGGCCCTCGCAAATGGGGGGCTCGACGGTATCCGCCGTGGGGGAGTCGTCCAAGGGGGTGTCCGTCCCGGAGATGTCGGGGGCGACCGTTTCCGGAAAAAACGTATCCGAGGGAACCGTGTCTATCGAAGCTGTGTCGTTGGCGTCACCATCGACTGCGATAGTGTCCTTGCCGGCGTTGCCGCCGCCGTCACCACCGCAGGCAGCTACGACGAGGGCGAAAACGATCAAGGCCATGAGGGTTCGAATCGGACGCATAGGTTCACTCCTCGGTCACAGACGGAGTTATCGGACGCGATCTCCAGCTTTCGCACCCGGTTCAGCTTCGACAAGATGGATGTCTTTGCCGCCGGGACCTGCTGCGAGGACCATACCCTCGGACAGGCCAAAGCGCATCTTCCGTGTGGCGAGGTTGGCCGCGATGAGGACCTTGCGTCCCAGGAGGTCTTCGGGCGCGTGGGATTTTTTTATCCCCGCGAAGATCTGGCGGCGCCCCAGTTCTCCGAGATCGATCTGGAGACGCAGCAGCTTGTTCGCTCCCTCGACCTCCTCGGCCTCCACCACGATCCCGACCCGGATGTCGAGCTTCATGAAGTCGTCATAGGTGATCGTCGGGGCCAGGGTCTCCGCGTTCTCCCGGGCCTTCACCTCGATGGGCACGATGGCCTCCTCGAATTCGGCAAGGGACGCGGCTACCATCGCGTCCACAGCGTCCTGGGAGACCCGCTCAACCAGATTGCCGAATTCGCCCAGATCCCGGTTCTCGATGAGTACGAAGGCCTGGGCCCAGGAGATGATCTCCTCACCCAAAATCTTGCCGACCCGCTCGGCGAGGTCAGGGAGGACCGGCGCCAGCATGGCCACAAGGCGGAAGAACATGTTCACGCCTGCCGTGCAGATATCCCTGGCCCGGTCCGGGTCGTCCTTGACGACCTTCCAGGGTGCAGCCTGGGTGAGGTAGAGGTTTGCCTCGTCCGCCAGGCGCATGGTCTCCCGGATCACGTGAGAGAACCGCCGGGCTTCGTAGTGCTCCGCCACCACCTGGGCCCCGGCCTCGATCGCGTCAAGGACTGGCACAGCGGCGGGATCGCAGGTCCCTAGGCGGCCGTCGATCTTGCGAGCCAGGAAGTTCACCGTCCGGCTGCCCAGGTTGACCAGCCGGTTGACCAGGTCAGCGTTGACCCGGGAGACGAAATCGTCGAGGTTCAGGTCTATGTCGTCCACCCGGTCCGAGAGCTTCGACGCGTAGTAGTAACGCAAGAACTCCGGCCCCAGGTGGTCCAGGTAGGTACGCGCCTTGATGAAGGTCCCGCGGCTCTTGGACATTTTCTTTCCGTCCACGGTGAGGAAGCCGTGGACGTAGACCCGGTCCGGCGGGCGGAAGTCAGCGCCCTTGAGCATCGCTGGCCAGAAGAGGCAGTGGAAATAGATGATGTCCTTGCCGATGAAGTGGACGATCTCGGTCTCTTCATCGAGCCAGAACTCCTCCCAGTTGCGGTCGTTCCGGACGGCCCAGTCCTTTGTCGATGCGATATAGCCCACGGGTGCGTCGAGCCAGACGTAGAAGTACTTATCCTTGGTGTCCGGGATCTTGAAGCCAAAGTAGGGCGCGTCCCGGGAGATGTCCCAGTCCCTGAGGCCCTCCTTGAACCACTCATCGAGCTTGTTGCGGATCTGGGGCTGGACGTGGTCCGGGTCAGCGACCCAGCCTCGCAGGAAGTCGGTGAAGTCCTCGAGCCGGACGAAGTAGTGGTCGCTGGTGTGCAGCACCGGCGCGGCGCCGCAGAGCGCGCAGCCCGCTTCCTTGAGTTCCGTGGGGTTGTAGGCCGCTCCACAGATCTCGCAGGAGTCCCCGTATTGGTCAGGCGCGCCGCAGATCGGACAGATCCCGCGGACCATGCGGTCTGACAAGAACATCTTGTCGTGCTCGCAATAGAGCTGCTCTATGTTCCGCTGGTGGATGTGGCCCTTGTCCTTGAGCCGCGAGTAGATCAACTCAGCGAACTCCCGATTCTCGTCGGAGTTGGTGGAGTAGTAGTTGTCGAACGCTACGTGGAAATCCCGGAAGTCTGCCGCGTGCTCCGTATGCATGCGGTCGATCAACTCCTCGGGCTTGATCCCCTGGGCCCGGGCGGAGAGCATGACCGGCGTACCGTGGGTGTCGTCCGCACACATGTAGCGGCAGTCGTGGCCGCGTAGCTTCTGGAAGCGCACCCATATGTCGGTCTGGATGTACTCGACCAGATGGCCGATGTGGATGCTCCCGTTCGCGTAGGGAAGCGCACTGGTGACGAGGATCCTGCGTGATGTCATTGCGCCTCTCCTCCAGGCCAGAGTCCGAGGGGTTCAGGCCCGGACCGTGCCCCGCCCGACCGTGTAATGGGTGAACCCGTTCTCCCGCATCCGCTCCGGCTCGTAAAGGTTGCGTCCATCGAAAATCACGGGCTCCTTGAGCGCGCACCGAATCCGCTCAAAGTCCGGGTTGCGGAAGCGGTTCCACTCTGTGATTACCAGGAGCGCATCCGCACCCTCGAGGGCCTCGTAGGGATTGTCCCGGTATTCGACATTGCCGGACAAGAGGTCCCGCGCGACGGGCATGGCCACGGGGTCGTAGGCCACTACCTTCGCGCCCCGGGATACCAACTCCCGGACCAGGATTATGGCCGGGGCCTCCCGCATGTCGTCGGTGTTGGGCTTGAAGGCCAGTCCCCACATGGCAAAGGTTAGCCCCGAGAGATCTTCACCGAAGTGGGCCACGGCCTTGCGGGCCATGAGTGACTTCTGGTGCTCGTTCACTGAGTGGACCGCATCGAGGATCTGGAGGGGGAAGTCGTACTCCGCTCCGGTGCGTATCATGGCCTGGACGTCCTTGGGGAAGCAGGAGCCGCCGTAGCCCACGCCGGGGAAGAGGAACTTGTTGCCGATGCGCGGATCGGTACCCATGCCCAGCCGCACCTTGTTCACGTCCGCACCGGCCAGGTCGCAGAGGTTGGCGACCTCATTCATAAAGGATATGCGCGTGGCCAGCATCGCGTTGGCCGCGTACTTGGTCATTTCTGCTGAGCGGTTGTTCATAAAGATGATCGGGTTCCCGGTCCGGACAAAGGGGGCGTACAGCTCGCTCATGATCTTCCGCGCCCGCTCCGAGCTGGTGCCGATGACGATCCGGTCGGGCTTCATAAAGTCGCTGATCGCCGCACCTTCCTTCAGGAACTCGGGATTTGAGACCACGTCCACGGGGTGATCAGTGATAGCGACGATCTCATCCCGGACCTTCTCCGCTGTACCCACGGGCACCGTGCTCTTGTTGACCACGACTCGGTATCCGTTCATGGCCCGCCCGATGTCCCGTGCCACGGCCCGGACGTGGCTGAGGTCCGCTGAGCCGTCTTCGCCGGGAGGGGTGCCCACAGCGATGAAGATCACCTCGGCCTGACGTACAGCGACCGCGGTGTCCGTGGTAAAGGCCAGGCGCCCGTCCTCCCGGTTGCGATCGAGGCGCGTGTTCAGGCCCGGCTCATAGATCGGAACCTCGCCCCGCAGGAGCATATCGATCTTGTTCTGATCCTGGTCCACACAGACGACGTCGTTGCCGCTGTCCGCAAAGCCCACGCCAGCGACCAGGCCAACATATCCCGTGCCAATGACTGCAAGCTTCATGTCTAGAGCCCCTCTCAAAAGTTCAGGAGGGGCATTATGTCCCTGGGGATTGAGCAAATCAAGTTGCTTGATTGGATGTCTCCTTCAATTGGTTGCTGGCGTTGACTCCCCCATCGCCCCTTCGGGGCACTTCCCCCACGCGGGGGGAAGGAGCCGCAGAGTGGCGAAGATAGAGTTTCGTGGTAGGGACTTTAACCGCACCGCACTTTTGTTGGTTGCTGGCGGAGGGCTCAACGTCACCAGCTCTTGATGTGCTCCTTCTCCCTCTTGGGAAGAGGAGGAGGCCCGACGCAAGGCGAACGAAGCGAGTGCCTCAGAGGGGCAAAGGGAGGGCCATGCCAGCAACCAGTAGAGGTGCGGTGCGGTTGAAGTCTTAACCACAAACCATTATTTTCGCCACTCTGCGGTTCCTTCCCCCCGCGTGGGGGAAGTGCCCCGAAGGGGCGATGGGGGAGCCTGCACCAGCAACCAACCGAAGTGCGGTGCGGTTGGGGTCCCCTGCTTCAAGGATGAGATCTCTCAACAGCGACTCAAGCCCATCTCCATACAAAAACGACTCTCTTCCGGTCCTCCCGAAATCAAGGTATCCTCTCGCCAGGAGGCCGCCATGATCACGAAGATCGAAATCGAGAACTTCAAGGCCCATGAGTACACCTTCATCGCCCCGGGACGGCTGACCGTGCTGGTCGGCCCCAACGGATCGGGCAAGACCAGCCTCCTGCAGGCGATGAGTTACTTGGGCCAATGTGTAAAAACTCCTCTTTTGCAGGTCTTCAAGACCGGTAGCGACGATGACCTGGCACATCTCGCCCACCAGCAGAAGAGAGAACCTACTGCACCGATGTCACTCACAGCCCGAGGAGAGGACGCCCAAGGCGACTGGAGCCTGACCATAGAAATACCCCACGAGGCTGGCGATACAGGCGAAGACATCTCCCGCCGGAATTACCGAGCATCATGTCAGGTAGGTGACACGAAATGGAAAACCGAGTCGGGATTTGGATGGCCGGAAGTTCAGGACGAACTGAAAAAAGTTGCTGATGGAAGACTGCTGCAAACCAGCTTGGCAGGCACTCGACTATTTCGACTCACCCCTCGACGACTTGCGGAGCCTTCGTTCAGTCAAACGGAGATTCCGCTTCTTTCCAGCGATGGTCACGGGCTGGCATCTGTCATCAGCTACATGATGACCGCAGAGCGGGAACGATTCGACCAGCTACTGGATGCGGTGCGAGAGATTATCCCTGACATCATCGATGTCCGGGTCAGGCCTCGGAAAGCTACCCATGTAGAGGACACCGACTTCATCAATACTGGCGAGTTGGTTCGCGTCATGAATCATGAGCTGTTGCTCGATTTCCAGAACTCCACAAAGGTCCCCGCCCACGCGGTCAGCGACGGTACCCTCGTCGCTCTCGGTCTCCTCGCTATCCTCTTCTCCGAGTCCCGTCCACGCTTCGTCCTCCTCGACGACCTGGAGCAATCCCTTCATCCCGCGGCCCAGGAGCTTCTCATCGCCCAACTCCGGAAGATCCTTGAACGCTTTCCGGATCTCCAGATTCTCGCCACCACCCACTCGCCCTATCTCGTTGATTACCTGGACCCCTCCGAAGTCTGGGTGTTCCACAAGAACCCCGAAGGCCGGCTTTCCTGCGCCTCCCTTGCAAGCCACGACAAAGCCGAGTCGTCGATGAAGATACTGACCACCGGTGAGTTCTGGTCAGCGGAAGGCGAAGACTGGGTCAGCAAGGGCAATGATGCCTGATCCATTCCAGTTCATAGTCATCGCGGAGGCACAGGCAGACTGTGATATCGCCACAACCCTCGCGGATCGAGTCATCACTGAAGAAAGCGATTGTACCTCCGGCATGTTGACGAAGAGAAGAACTTGGCGCGGTATCGAATCGGGAACCCCGTACACGTCGTGGCCTCGGGTGAAGAGCCTGGCGATGAAGAAAAAAGACGGCGTGAGAATTCACCCAAAACGGGGAGAAGGGAAGGTCCATGAGGCTCGAAAAGCGGTTCTCCTCGCACAACGCAGACTGGCTGGAAAAGGCGCGCTTGACTGCATCCTTTTCGTTCGCGACACCGACAACGTCCCGGATCGGAGTGCTGCCTTCAAAGATGTGGCCGGACGTTACTCTCAAGGCATCCATACGATCGTGGCATTGCCACATCCAAAGAGAGAGGCCTGGGCTCTCGCAGGTTTTGTGCCGAAGAACAAGAGGGAACGCGAGGCTATCGAGCAGGAGAAGAAGCGGCTCAGTTTTGATCCTATCCGCTCCCCGGAGAGACTTAAATCCAAGGACAAAGGGGAAGACAGGGACGCAAAACGAGTGCTTCGTTCCCTCACAGGTGGTGACACTATCCGTGAAGAGAAATGCTGGACCGACACCTCTTTGTCCGTCCTGAAGAAGAACGGAGCCAAGTCCGGGCTGAAAGAGTACCTTGAATCGGTCTCAGGCCGTCTCGTTCCGTTGTTTCAACGCTAGCGAACAGCATCAGAGGCACCGAAAATGCAACTCCGATCGCCATTCCCCCTCCTCATGGCCCTAGCGCTCCTGCTCCCCGCCGGAGCACACGCGGACCCTGGCTTCGGGGATGACGCGGGGCAGTTCCGGGTGACCTACTACTGGATCGCGTTCGAGCGGGAACACAAGGGGACCAGGGACGTGCCACTGATCGACTGCGAAGGGCGGGTCCTCGCCACTGTCTCCGATGCCTTCGCCAGGGAAATCAGCCTCGAGGGCACCGGGGTGCTGGAGGACGGACGGGTGCTCAACCTCCAGAGAGAACATCCCGAAGCTGCTTACGGATGGTGCTTCTTCAAGGTGGACCGGACGGAGGCACCCTGGGGCTGGGGCAGCCATGTCCCCCTGCATCCCTTCCGGTCCATTGCAGAGAACGGCCACCTGCCTGTGGGGCAGACGGTCTTCCTGCCGGACTTTGTCGGCATCCCGGTCCCCGCGGCTGACGGGGGTATCGACTTCCACGACGGTTGCTTTGTGGTGGAGGACACGGGCTACACCCTGGACGACCGCCACATCGACGTCTTCGTCCTGGCGAGGGCCCACTACATAAAGCTCCACCGCCTCATCGGGGGCAAGAACCAGGTGCAAATATACACGAACTCACCCCTCTGCCCGCCTGTGGCGGAGTTCCTCTACCGCCCGGACAAGTGGGCCCGGGAGCTGGTGAAGCAGGCGGCCCGAGCCCGCCAGCGTCGCCACGAAACCAAGGACGGGAAGCACCGGTAGCGGCGAGATCTCCACGTTCTCCCGCAGGGTTCGGGCCTGTCCAAAGCCGGGTGGGGCGCGCTCATTCCATCCAGACGTCGAGGGTGAAGGGACCCGGGTGGGGCTTTCCGTCGCTGAACCAGGTGTCCACCACGATCAGGTAACGCCCGGGGGAGATGTCCCAGCTCAACTCTACGTCGTCCCTCGCTACGCAGGCCAAGGGGTCGTCGCCTTCCAGGAGGTGCACGTCTACGTCGATACCGTCCCCGGGGACATCGTCCACCGCTGCATGGAGCACCCCCTCCGCATCAAAGTTGAGCACCCAGACCAGCTCGGGACCCCGCTCGTCCGCCGGGCTGCAGTTGTAATTGTCGAAGAGGACCTCTCCTTGAGTAGAGGTGTCCCCCATCGCCTGGAACGGAAGCCCGTCGATTCGGAAGGGACAATTATGGGTCCCGTCCGGGGTGCAGTCCCCCCATGCCCGGGGGTCGACATCACGCGCGTCAACGAGGAAGTAGTCAACGGGATCGCCCCAGCCGGTCCACGCGTCCATGATGAAGAGGGTCCAGTTCTCTATGCCTGGGATCACCTGGCAACCCGCTGACTTGTTCGCTACGGCCGTGGTCAAGAGGGGCCCGTCCACGTTGGCGCAGTGGATGTTGTGCGCGCTCCCGGCCCGGTCATGGTCCTCGCCCTCCGGCGGGAGCCAGCCGTTGCGGTCCGAGTCCCAATGCCCGTTCTTGTTTGTGTCGTCTCGGACCAGGTAGCCCTGCTCCTGGATCCGGATGGCGCTGTACCCATTATGCAGGCCGTTGGCCTCGTGATAGCGACGGTTGGGCCGCAGGGACGATGAGTTGTGCCAGCCGAAATCGTGGGGTCCCGTGTCCGTGTGGGCAGCGTGCTCCCGGACCCGCCGCGCCCCGCCCTCGTCCACCCATAGGAGGACCAGGCTGTCGTTGAAGCGGTTCGGGGGGTTGCCGTTCCACGCGATGGTCCCCGGGGAAGCACCCCGAATCCCCAGGACGGTCCGCACCCCGGGGGTGGTGTCCATGGAGATGCCGACGGTCTTCTCAGCGATATCTTTGTAGAGGGTCCATGCCTCGGCTTCGGAGAGCATCACCGCGCCATGGGGCAGCTCAAAACAGCGCCGCTCCCCGTGCCAGGGCAGGCCCCTCTCGAAGACGGGCATGTCGTCGAAGTAGACGGGCAGGATCAGCTCCTCCCGGGTGCCCTTGTTCACGATCTCGTAGGCTTCCGGCAAGGGCTCGGGGTGCGAGACAGGGTCGATCCAGGGCTCCATGAATTCCGGGAGCCCGGGCTTCTCGGGCAGGGAGTCCGGGGGGGTGACCGGGGGATCCCAGGGGGCAAAGTCATACTCGAAGCCACAGCTCCCCGGGGGCTTCACCTCATCAGGATCCCAGCCATCAGCAGGTGGGAGGTCCAGCCGTGAAGGGAGGTCAGCGGGCGCGACAGCGTCGTCCACCGTGTCCGGCTCCGGGGGTAACCGGACATCGGGTCCAGGCGCAACGTCTCCGGTCCCGTCGGTCGCTGCGCGCGTGTCTGAAGGGCTTTCTCCTCCCTGGTCTTTGCCCTTGCCGCCACACGCGACGACGAGCAGCATCATCGAGACACACACGTACCGCATATGGTCCTCCAGGAAAGGCGCTGGAGACAGGGTACCCGCCACAGCGTTGCGACGGCAAGCGGCTTGCGTTCGGCGCGTCATTCCATTAATATTGAATTGAAAGAAAATTGTCGCCTCGACTTGTAGTTTTTTTCCCAGGAGCGGGCCACGCCCGCGGGAGGATGATCATGCGAACTTCGATCTTCGTATTGGCCCTCACCCTGGTGGCCGCGTTCGCTGTCCAGGCGGGCGATGCACCCGGCGTCCTTGTGGAGGACCCCCTCCCCGGGACAGCGGAGCACGTGGTCCAGAAGGCCTTCCTGGTAGCGCAGCTCGACGACTTCCGTGGGTTCTACGGCGATCTCTGTCATCGTGACGCCTGCAAACTCACCGACGTAGCGATGGCCGCTTACAAGGATGGCCAATGGGCGAAGTTCAAGGCCCGCTACGAGCAATACCTCGTGGACGTGGACACCCTGACTTATCGGTACCTGAAGACCATCCCTCGGACCATCAAGGACAGCACCCGCAGGGTGACCTTAGTCTTCGGCGAGGGGAAGGACGGCGACCGGATGCTCCTGCGTCGCAACAAGGACGGCGAGTGGCGGATCTTCAAATTGTGT
>CAYOTU010000016.1:16046-17712 GCA_964406905.1 uncultured Myxococcales bacterium
CCGGATGCTCCTGCGTCGCAACAAGGACGGCGAGTGGCGGATCTTCAAATTGTGTGATTGATTTGCCGGGCCGCTACTACGACGCGAAGGTCCCCACGAACGGGACCGACTCCTCGCCGTCTACGAACACGTCCCCGTCCCACTGACCATCGATGAGCGCGTCCACATCCAGATCGTCGTCGTCGTCCGCAAGGGTGCAGATGCCCTTGACCTTCAGTTCCGAGTCCAGCTGGAGATTTTCCACCGCGTCCTCCAGGTCTCCGGCCAGTGAGTTCACCGCGGACTGGCACATGCCCTCGATAATCGCCGCATCCATGTTGATGCCTGTAATGGCGCTCGGGCTCATGGCGGCCACGATCGCTGCGCAGTCTGCGAAGCCCGTCGCCAGGTCCAGGATGTCCGCTGGGCCGTTCACCGTGGGCAGGAGGACCTCGTGGACGAGGTAGAGGGCCAGACCTCCCAGGGAGAGGGAGAGGCCGTGGGTCTCCACCGCTAACTGGTCGAAGTTGGTCACCGTCGCGGAGAAGAGGTCAGTGGAGAGGTAGACCGGGTAGTCGCTCGCCACGAGCTCTGTGAGCCCGAAATGGAGGGTCTCGCAGCCTGCGTCTCCCGGTATACAGCCCCCGGGCCATGGCAGCGCCAGATCGGTCCAGGCCCAGGTCCCCGAGAGCTGGACCTCTCCCTCGGAGCCGCCCAGGTCCAGATCCGCAGTGAGGACGATCCCGTCGAGCGCCGCACCCAGCCCGGCGCCCCCCGCTATGAGCGCGTCCAGGCAGGCGGGGGTCTGGGCGTCGAACCAGCCGTCAATAGCGATCTGGAGGCTTGAGGAGAAGGCCATGAACTCGGGGCTCGCCTCCTCGAAGCCCGAGTTCACCAGCGCGATGGTCCGTACCTTCTCATAGAGGGAACCGGACGGGTCGTCGAACAGGGTCGCTACCTCCGCGATCAGCGCATCAGCGGGTGCGTAGGAATCACCGTCCAGGTCCAACCGGTGAGTCACGGTGTAGGCCCCGCGCGCGTCCAGGAGGAGGGGGTAGAGTTCCAACGTCACCTCCGTAGTCCCCATCTCTCCCGGCTGGACAAAGATCCAGTCCACGCAACCCGCCGCGCTCAGATCGCCGTCCGGGGTTCGTGCCGTAGCGTACAGGGTGTACCACTTCTCCTTTGTGAGCGTCTGAAACGTGACGAAGCTGTCCAGGCCCGGGACTGCTTTCTGGACTTCGATCCCGTCCCAGGAAGCCACGGGATCGAAGTCTTCGCACGAGGCAGGTTCCGTCAGCAGCGCTATCTGGATGTCCTGGACCGGGACCGCACCGCAGTAGGTGAACGTCACCTTAAGGCTCCCGGGGGTGGTGGGAACGCCGTCACCGCCGTCCTCCGCACCGACTCGATCTCCGCCACCGGTGTCGCTCGTGGTATCGGAATCCGGGGTTACGGGGGTGTCTTCCCCCTGGACGTTGTCGCTTGTCTCTCCGCCGCACGCGGCGAGGCTGAGGCAAATTGCAGTGATCAGCAGGATGCGCATGGTGCCCTCTCGTCAATGTTCGACAGCATTATAGCGGCATGATGCGTGGATGGAAATGGAGTCAGAAGCGGGTGACAGGTTCCAGTGGGACCGGCGGGTGGATCTGACCGTGGGCCGGGGGCATGGAGTTGTAGACCCAGT
>CAYOTU010000017.1:0-16826 GCA_964406905.1 uncultured Myxococcales bacterium
CTGAAGATAGCCCCGGCGCTCGAAGCTCCCCGCTACAGTGAGGACGCGAACACCATCGTGCGAGGCGAGGAGCGCAGCGCAGTCCGGCCGCGGCGTCTGCGCAACGCCCCCGGCAGGAGACAAAACAAGCGCTACCAAAGCTGCAACGAGACGAATTCGCATGGGTCCTCCAGATCTCATGGAGAGCCTAGCATCGCACCGAATCGTAGCCAAGTGGTCTGCCGCTTGACCATCCCGAATCAATCCATGGACCTCGGCTGATGCTGCGCCTCCGGCGGTCCACTCCTCACCGCCCCCGTCTCTGCCACCTGGAGTAGAACCAACGCCAACAGCAGGAGCCAGTGGGACGCATAGGCGATGAGCAGCAGTGCGAGGGCTGGGCTCCAGGTCGCAGAGGTCGACGGCGGCGCGGACCGGATCGGCTCGTAATCCTGGTCGTCGTCTCTCATGCAAAGCCAGGGGTCCTCCTCAAAGGCTTGGTCAAAGGACCGCAGGAGCGGCTCCAGCAGCTCTCCGTCCGTCGGTGCGGCGATCGGCGCAAAGTATCTCCAACCTGCTGCACGCTCCGCCTCCTTGGGGCGCTCCATGGTAACCAGCGTCCGCTCCCCGTCCACTGAGAGATTGAGGACGATGCTCCTGGGTCTGACCTTGATGTGGTGGACCGTTAACTCGCCTTCCCCCTGGGCTCGCTCTAAGACGTCGCTTATCTGCGCTGCACTCTCGGGGGGGAGAACATAGCGGCATGTCCCTGCCTCAAGTCCTGGCAACAGGGCCCACAGCGTCCAGAGGATCCCCACGTAGCTCACGGTGAACCTCGTGTTGCAGACGACCTGACTTCGAGAAGGGGCGGGGCGATACCCACCGATGTTCGCAGCTCGCTGTCGTAGGTCCACTCAAGAACGATGGCGTCGGGGGGAGGAGAGGGGAGCCTCCAGGAAACCTCGGTGCCCCCGGGCTCCGGCGCGGTCCATAGCCCCTCCCATCGCCGCCGCACCTGGCAGGACGCCCCATGGAGACACCGGGCAGAGAGGACCGCACCCCCTGCATCGTCGAGGGGGACGACGCGCATGCGGAGCCTGCCCGACCAGTCGCCCGGCGCGGTGAAGAGAGTCGGGAACCCCACCTCATAAGCTGCGTCGGAGAGGAGCGGGAGGACACGCCAGGGAGACCAGGTTGAGGAGGATTGCTCTGTGGAGAGTTCCAGCCGGTTCCAGTCGAGCGCACTCCGATATGGAGTCAACGCAAAAACACCGTCGCTCTCCCTGCGCAGAAGGACCGACTCCTTCAAGTTTATGGCGTCGGCGAAGACCAAGTGGCGTTCCACCCATACGAGGTGGCTGAGCCGCTCCGGCGGGCATCGCGATCCCGTGGCGGTTCGGTAGGGGTAGAACCCTTCCTGCGTGCTCAGGCCAGCAAGAATTTCTCGCACCATGGGACCGCGCAGACTACAGAAGGCATCCTCGAACGTCCTGATGCCGAGGGCCGGCAGCGCGTCTGCAAGATGGATCACGTCCTGCACGGAGATCCATGTCCTGGGCTCGGTTGATCGTCCGGGTTTCGCCATGGCGGGGACAAGAAGAGCGAGGACAAAGACCGGTACCGCCGCTCGTCGCAGAAGAAGCGCCTGGCCATGGGGGATGGACAGGCCGACCGCGTGCCAGGCTAGCCTCCCGGCGCGGGCCAGCGCCAGCACCACGAGCATGGACACGGCGGGGGCCAGGGCCGCCATGTATCGGTAGGAGATCTCATGGTCCAGCGCCGCTCCAAATCCAACCAGCAGGAGGAGGCTCGGGATCGTGAAGAGCGCCAGGGCGTCCACCACACGGCGGTTCGAATCGCCTCCCCTCGCCCGGCTGGTTACCCACGCAAGGGTTGTAACCACGGGGACGCCCCAGGCCCATGGATCGAACGCGTTGGCATTGGGCGCTCCCTCATAGACCTGCTGCTCGAGGCCGCCCAGGACCGCCTGAAGGTTGTGGAGCTGCGCGTCCAGGGACAGGGTGGCCTGGGAGGCGAGGAAGAGGATGCCGCTGCCCGCCAGTACGGCGAGGTTGCGTCTCGTCGGACGCAAAAGCAGCGCGGCGACGACACCTGGGAGGAGCGCATGGTAGGCAATATGCAGAGAGCACAGTAGCGAGAGCGCTACCGCCGCTATCGGGTAGAAGAGTGCGCGTCCGTAGCGGGCCGCGCCCACAATGGCCAGTGCGAGGGCCACCGCAGGCAAGGGGACGAGGCTGGGATTCCACCGGGCCAGGATCAGCTCGGGATAAATGACGTGGGGCAAGGCAAAGCAGGCCGAAGCGAGGAGGCCTGCGCCGCGGCCTGCCAGGGCAGCGACGCCGAGAAAGATGGCCGCGACAGCGACCGCGGCGAAGGGGATCAGAGTGAGGTCGAGCAGGTGGTACGGTACCCCCAGGACTTGCATCAGTCGGACATGGAGATGCCAGGCTCCGCCATGTCTCAATCCTGGAAACGAGGCCGTGGAACCGACCGCCACGCTCCTGGTTTCGTTCAGATGGGCCTGGGCCGTACACCAGTCCCTGACGCCGTCCGCGCGGATCGGGGTCTCCGCGGGCCGGGCCAGTAGCAGGGCACCGCCCATGGTGCAAAAGATGACGAGGGCGACGAGTAAATCGCGGCCCCGAGGTAAGGCCTTGGGCGTCATCGGGTCGAGCCTCCTCGGTATTGAGGAGATGCAGTGAGCCAATCGGCTTCAACTGACAGCACTATCGAACCAGACCTGAGGGCTCAGGTATCACCGGCGGCTTCCCGGGGACCTGGCGGAACGTGATCATAGGAGGCTGTGACACGGGGCAGACAAAACTGCAGATCATGCACCCCAGGCAGCGGTCCTCGTCCATCACGGGGCGCCGCTTGTCCGCGTCCCAGGTCAGACATTGGCCTCCTGCGTCCTGGCAGACGATGTGGCATTGGCCGCATCCCACGCATCTGTCTATGTCGTATTTCGCTGTCCCCTGGTACGAATGGTCAAAGCGGTCCGGGGTGACTATGTTCGGGAGCGCACGCCCCACGACGTCGGACATGGACGCGTACCCTTTGTCCTCCAGGAAGTAGCTCATCCCTTCCAGGATATCTTCGATGATCCGGTAGCCGTAGTGGATGACCCCGGTGGTAATCTGGACCGTGGTCGCGCCGCAGAGCATGTACTCCACGACGTCCATCCAGGTCTCGATGCCGCCGATCCCTGAGATTGGGAGCGCCAGCTCCTGGTTCCCGGCCATCTGCGCGACGCAACGCAGACCGATGGGTTTGACAGCGGGGCCCGAGTAGCCGCTGGCCGCGCTGACACCGCCGACGTTGGGCCGGGGGACGAGGTCGTCGAGGCCGACCCCCACGATAGCGCTTACCGTATTGATCGCTGAGATGCCGTCAGCGCCGCCCTTCTTCGCATAGAGTGCGGGCTCATTGATGTCGGTGATGTTCGGGGTCATCTTGGCCATCATTGGGATCTTTACCGCGTTTTTGACCACCGCGGTGTACTCCTCCAGGAGGGAGAAGGCCTGGCCCACCTGCATCCCCGCACCCTCGACAGCCATCTGAGGGCAGGAGAAGTTCAGCTCCAGCATGTCAGCGCCCGCGTCTTCGCAGGCCACGGCCAGCTCCCGCCATTCAGCTTTGGAGAACCCCATGATGCTCGCGATGAGCACCTTGGTAGGCCAGTTCTTCTTCAGGTACATCAGATCCGCCAGGTTGTCCCTGAAGGGGCGGTCGGAGATCTGCTCGACGTTCTGCAAGCCGACCAGCTTCCTCGCATCGTAGTCATAGCCGGCCATGCGGGGCGCTGGATGGATGATCTTGGTATTCCCCATGCCGATGGTCTTGTAAACCACGCCCCCGAAGCCCGCTCTAAAGGCCCGCCCGACCATCTCGCCGGTGTTGGAGACAGGGGAAGAGGAGAGCAGCACCGGGTTCTCGAACCGGACGCCGCAAAAGTCGATGCTCAGATCTCTCTTGAAAGCCATCGCTACTTCCCTCCCGCAAGATACGCGATGATGGCAGCCGCCGCTGCCTTGCCGTCACCGATCGCCTTCGCCACCAGGGACGGACCTCGAACAGCGTCGCCGCCGGCGAAGACCCCGTCCCGGGCCGTCATCCCACCGGGACCGGTGTTCACCACACACCCGCGGGCGTCCGTCGCCACGCCCATGGTCCCAGCGTCGGGCCGAGGTTTCATCCCGATGGCCTCGATGACCAGGTCAGCGATGAAGACGTGCTCCGAGTCCGGGATCGGCACAGGTCGCCGACGCCCTGACGGATCGGGCTCGCCCAGGCGTGTCCGCACCGCCTTCACCCCCGTGAGCCTGTCCCCGTCCGCCAGGTAGTCCACCGGCTGGGTGAGGAGCATGAGGTGCACGCCCGCCGCGAGGGCCTGGTCTCGCTCCCGGGCCTCCGCAGGCATCTGCGTGAAGGAGCGGCGGTACAGGACGTACACGTCGGCCGCGCCCAGCAGCTTCGCGCTCACCGCGGCGTCCATCGCTGTGTCGCCGCCGCCGATCACAGCGACCTGCTTCCCGTTGACCATCGCGGCTGCAGCGTCCCGGTCGTCCCTGGCCAGGCCCAGGAAATGCAGCGCGTCCAGCAGACCGTCCGCCGGGCGCTTGGACGCATCCAGCGCTATGCCCTGCCCCGCGCCGGTCGCAACGTACACCGCTGAGTAACCCTGGGTGAAGAGCGCGTCCAGCCCCTCGGGGCCGGCCACGGCCGCACCACACCGGATCTCCACGCCGAGGTCGATGATTTCCCGTATCTCCCGCTTCACGAACTCGAGGCTCAGGCGGTGCTCAGGGATCGCGTATCGGAGCATGCCCCCAGGCTCGGCTTTTGCCTCGAAGATCGTCACTGCGTGTCCTGCCTGGACCAAGCCAGCGGCGCAGGTGAGCCCAGCCGGGCCTGCGCCGATCACCGCTATCTTCTTCCCCGTGGGTTCCCCAGCGTGAAGCGGCTGGAACCCGATCTCCCAGGCCCACTCCACAAGAAACCGCTGGATCTGGCCGATGCGGATTGGCCGATCCAGGCCCTCCGCGATGCAGCCTGCCTGGCAAAGCGAGCAGGTGGGGCAGACCACGGAGCTGACACCCCCAAGAACGTTGTTCTCCTTGATCAGCGCTGCGGCTCCCTTCAAGTTGCGGAAGCGCAGCTTACGGATAAAAGTGGCCGGGTCGGTCCCTGCCGGACAGTCCGTCGAGCAGGGCGCATCGTGGCACAGCAGGCAGCGCGCTGCCTCTGCCACGGCCTGGTCCATCGTGAAGCCTTGTTCCATGGTCTCACTCCTTGGTTCAGCCAAGGTTCAGCCGAAGTTCAGCCGCGCAGGGACGCTGCCAAGTCCTCACTCTCCCGGGCGAAACGAGCGAAGGTCCGCTCAAGTCCACCCAGGACGTGGGCGCCGTGGATAAGCGCATCGCGATAGTAACGCGCGATCCCATCCTCCAGGCCTGCCAGCCCCGCCGCGCCCGCCGACGCGTTCGCTGGCGGGAGGTACTCGTCCCGGTCAAGGCCGGTCAGGGGCTGGAGCACGACCTCGTTGAGCCGCTCCCGGCGGAGCAATTCGAGGCGTTTTCCGCGCTTGGTATGAACCCGCTTCGCTTTGGGAAAGTCCTCAGCGTACGCGGCGGCCGCGTTCTCCAGGGTCTGGGCAAAGAGAAGCAGGGTCCCGAAGGAAGTTATTTCCGGAAAGCCGGTGCCTTTGTCGTCCATCTCGTTCCTTCCTTCACAGCCAGCGGGTGATCACGATCTTGCGCTCGGTGAAGAAGTTGACGCCGTCCATCCCCTGGCAATGAAGATCACCGAAGAACGACTCCTTCATTCCGCCGAAGTTAAAGTAGGCCATGGGCGCGGGGACGCCGATGTTGATCCCGATGTTGCCCGCCTGGACACTGTACTTGTACTCCCGCGCGGCCTTGCCGCTGGTGGTATAGATCGACGACGCGTTACCGAAGCGGGATTTGTTCGCGACCTCGATGGCATCCTCCAGGGTACCTACACGGATCAGCGAGATCACCGGGCCGAAGATCTCCTCCTGGATGATGGACATCTCCGGGGTACAGTTGTCAAAGACCGTGGGGCCGATGAAGTAGCCGCCGGGGTAGCCCTCGACGGAGACGTTCCGTCCATCGAGGATCAGCTCAGCGCCCTCCTCTACGCCTTTCTCGATGAAGCCCATGATCCGATCGTAGTGCCGCTTCGCCGCCACAGGTCCCATCTGTACGGTCTCGTCGAGGCCGTTGCCCACTCGCATCGCCCGCACACCCTCGACGAACCTGGCAACGACCTCGTCGGCAGCGTCCCCCACCAGGAGGAGCACCGCGCCCGCAAGGCATCGTTGGCCCGAGTTTCCCATGCAAGAGCTGATCAGGTTCGGGATGATGGCAGGCAGGTTCGCGTCCGGCATCACGGTCAGGTAGTTCTTGGCCCCGCCCTGGCACTGAACCCGCTTGCCGTTGCGCGCTGCGCTCTCGTAGACGATCTTGGCGACAGGGGTCGAACCCACGAAGGAGAGCCCGTGTACCCGGGGATCCTCGATAAGGGTCTCGACCACCTCACGATCGCCGTGGACCATGTTTATCACGCCGGGGGGAAAGCCCGCGTCATCGATGAAATCGCAGATGCGGTTCTGGGTCAGGGGCACCTGCTCCGAGGGCTTCAGCACGTAGGTGTTACCGCAGGCCACCGCGTTGGGCCAAAACCAGAAGGGCACCATGGCCGGGAAGTTGAAGGGAGCTATCCCGCCGAATACCCCAAGGGGCTGACGGATGGCCTCCTCGTCGATTCTGGGCGCCGCGCCGTCCTCCAGGGTGTTCCCCATGAGAAGGCTGGGGATGCCGGACGCGAACTCCAGGTTGTCCACCAGGCGACGCACCGAGCCCCGGGCCTCGTCTATCACCTTGCCGTGCTCCTGCGTAACGATGCGGGCCAACTCCTCGTAGTGCTTCTCCACGAGCGCCTTCAGCCTGAAGAGGGGCTGCACCCTGATATTGGGCGGGGTCTCCCGCCACTCGGGGAAGGCCTCATGGGCCGCGTCGATGGCCGTGGTCGCTTCGTCCCGTGTGGACATGGGCACCTGCGCAATCTCCGCGCCGGTGGCAGGGTTGATCACCGGCAGGACGCGCTCGGATTCAGACGGCTCGAAGTCGCCGTCGATGTAGTTTCGCATCCGGCCGTAGCTGGCCTTCACCTCTGGGAGCAGGTGGACGTTGTCTGACATGGATTCACTCCTTCCTTTGCTGGTAGCGACCCTTCCGGGTCTGTTGTTGTGTTGGTATCAGATGCGGTCGAGGGCCCGGCCCAGCCGGTCCAGCGCTTCCCCTACCTCCGCTTCGGTGATGAGCATGGGCGGAGTCAGGCGGAGCACGTTCCCGTAGAGGCCGCCTTTGCCAATCAGCAGGTGCTCCTTTCGGCACTCCTCCAGCAACGCGTTGGCCTTCGCGGGGGACGGCTCCCGGGTTTCGGGATCCTCCACAAGCTCCAGGGCCTGCATCAGGCCCATACCCCGGACCTCGCCTATGAATGAGTGGCGCCTGGACAGGGCCTCCAGGCCATCGGCGAGCTGACCCCCGAGGATAGCGGCGTTCTCGACGACGCCCTCCTTCTCGATGGTCTCGATGGTGGCCAGCGCGGCCACCATGGACACGGGGTTGCCCCCGAAAGTGGCGATCGACAGGCCCTCCAGGCTCTTCGCCACCTCCTCCGTGGCGATGGTAGCACCGATGGGGAGGCCGTTGGCCATGCCCTTGGCAAAGGTCATCACGTCGGGCTCCACCCCGTAGTGCTCGATACCGTTCATGAAGCCGCCGGTGCGACCCCAGCCGGTCTGGACCTCGTCGCAGATGAAGATCCCCCCGTGTCGCCGGACGATCTCAACCGCTATCTCGAAGTACTCCTTCGGCGGCACGATAAAGCCCCCTACCCCGAAGATAGGCTCCGCGATGAACGCGGCGATGCGGCCTGTGGTCTCGGTGGCAATGAGCTCCTCCAGGTCCCTGGCGCAGCGCATGTCGCAGCTCGGGTATTCCAGGCCCAGCGCACAGCGGTAGCAGTAGGGGGCGTGCGCGTGCTTGATGCCAGCAACCTGGCTGGACAGGAGCCTCCACGGCGAGTGTCCGCAGAGGTTGATCGCCAACTGTGAGCGGCCCGAGTAGCTGTGGCGCAGCGCTATGATGTCCCCCGCACCGCCCGCGTGCATCTTGCTCAGCAGAATAGCCGTCTCATTCGCTTCGGTGCCGCTGCTGGACAGGAAGGACTGCTTGAGCCCACCGGGGGTCACCTCGGCCAGTTTCTCCGCCAGCGCGACGATCTGCTCGTTGGGGTAGAGGGTGGATGTGTGCTGGAGACGCTGGAGCTGCTCGATGATGGCCGCGGTGACCCCCTCGTGGCAATGACCAAGACTCACCGTGAGGATGCCGCCGAAGAAGTCCAGGTACTCCTCTCCCTCGATGTCGGTGACCCAGAGGCCCTTGGCCGAGGACAGGACCAGCGGCTCCTTGTAGTAGTTGATCGTGCTGGGGAACAGGAACTCTTCCTGCTTCTTGAGGACCGTGGCCTTGTCCATGCTCAGCCCTCCGTGTCGGTGGATGCGAACGCGGGCTTTCGGTGCAGGAACCGGCCCTGGCCGGGCGCCCCCGTAAAGACCCGATCACGGACTACCACTTTGCCGCGCAGCAGCGTGGTCTGTGGCCAGCCAGTGACAACCGCGCCCTCGAAGGGGCTGTAGTCACAGTTCGTCGCCAGGATTTCGGGGGTGATGGTCACCTCGCTGTCAGGATCAAAGATCACGACATCCGCGTCCGCTCCGACGTTCAGGGAGCCCTTGCGAGGCCACAGCCCGAAGAGGCGGGCCGGGTTCTCGCAGGTCAAAGCGATCATCTGCTCCAGGGTGATCCGCCCCTCCCGCACGCCCTTGCTGTAGACAAGCGGGACCATGGTCTCGATCCCGGGCATGCCGAAGGGGATCAACTTGTAGTCCCCGTTCCACATGGCCTTCTGCGTGCTGTTGAAGGTGCAGGTGTCCGTGGCGAGCACCTCCAGGGTACCGTCGGCCAAGCGATCCCACAGGGTATTCTGATCCGCCGGTTTGCGGATGGGCGGGCAGGTCCCGAAGAGGTGACCGTCCTCACGCTTGAACAGCTCGTCGTCGAGCAGGAGGTACTGGGGCCCGGTCTCAGCGTGGACGTTGACCCCCCGCAGGCGCGCGGCCCGAACGATGTCCGCGGACGCGCCGGTGGACAGGTGAACAATGTAGAGCGCGCCGTCCGCGGCCTCAGCGAGCTGGATCGCCCGGGAGATCGCCTCGGACTCGGTGACGGTCGGCCGGCTCACCGCGTGCGCGTAGCAGCCCAGGTAATCCGCACCGTCGGTCTCGCCCTGGAGAAACTCGATGAGGTCGTTGTTCTCTGCGTGGACCCCGATCATGCCCCCGAAGCGCTTCACCTCCCGGATCGCACCGAAGAGGTCGCCGTCGTTAGACTGCCAGCCCTGGGCCTTGTAGATCATGAACATCTTGAAGGAGGATACCCCGGCCTCGAAGATCTCAGGGATCTCTCGGACCCGGTCAGCGTTCCACTCGGTGACGCCCGCGTGGAGGCCGTAGTCCACGCAAACCTTGGGGTCGGCCTCGGCCCGGCGGGCTCGGACAGCGTCCATGATCGACGCGGGCTTGGCCTGAATGGCGAAGTCGATGAAGGTGGTGACGCCCCCAAGCGCGGCGGCCTTGCTGCCGCTGACGAAGTCGTCCGCACTCACCGTGCCGCAGAAGGGCAACTGGAAGTGGGTGTGGACATCCAACGCGCCGGGGAAGACCAGCATCCCCTTGGCGTCCAGCACCTCGCGACCGTCAAGGTCATGCCCGATGGCCGCGACCTTCTCTCCGATGATCCCCAGGTCCGCGCGGATGCGCCCTTGGGACGAAACCAACTCTCCTGCCTTGATAACGATGTCGTACTGCATTGTAATCCCTCTATGGTTTTCGGGCTCCGGGCGCTGCTGGTACCCCTACGGAAGCAGCTTCGCCAAGTCCCCGTAGGTCTCAGGCCGACGATCCCGGTAGAACTGCCAGATGTTACGGACCTCGGTGATGAGATCGAGGTCCAGATCCGCTGTGACCAGCTCGTCCTTGTCCGGGCTCGCGTGGGCCAGGATTTTCCCCCGCGGATCGCAAAAGTAGCTGTCACCGTAGAACTTGCCGATGTTCCAGGGCGCCTCGGTGCCGACCCTGTTGATGGCCCCAACGAAGTAGCCGTTGGCCACCGCATGCGCGGGCTGCTCCAGCCGCCAGAGGTACTGGGAGAGGCCCGCTACCGTGGCCGAGGGGTTGAACACTATCTCAGCGCCGGCCAGGCCCAGGAGCCGCGCTCCCTCGGGGAAGTGGCGGTCATAGCAGATGTAGACCCCGACTTTTCCGTACATGGTGTCGAACACGGGGTAGCCCTCGTTGCCGGGCTTGAAGAAGAACTTCTCCCAGAACCCTGCGAGCTGGGGGATGTGCTTCTTGCGATAGCGACCCAGGTAGCTGCCGTCCGCGTCGATGACCGCTGCGGTATTGTAGTAGACCCCGGCCATCACCCGCTCATAGACGGGCAGCACCATGACCATGCCGTAGCGCTTCGCCAGCTCCTGCATCACCACGAGGGTAGGTCCCCCCGGAACCTCCTCGGCCAGTGCGTACCACTTCGAGTCCTGGCTGGGGCAAAAGTAGGGCCCGTTGAAGACTTCCTGGAAGCAGAGAATCTTGACGTCCTTTCGGGCCGCCTCCTCGACAAAGGGGATGTGCTTCTCGATCATCGCCTCACGGATCCGCTCCACCGGCTCGTCAGTGGAGATCGCGTTGCCGCACTGGATCAGGCCGCATCGTACAACTCGTGACATGGCTCAACTCCCTGCGTCGAAGTATAAGTTATCGGTCGTCCGTGGATTTTACTGGATTTCCACGGGCGGGACAAGGATCGAAAGTGATGGAAACCGACAGGAGCGCTGCCTTGTATTCCCATGGCAACGAAGATGCGTTAGCATTCCACAATGAAGAGCGAAAGAATCGAGACAATTCATCTGCCAGACCCACCGGGCGCTGCCTCGCTGGGGTCGCTGGGGGACGGAGTCCGTGCGCATTGGCACATGCCACCTGCGGACGTAACCGCGGCCGGGCCAGGGCTGGTGGTGCTGCCCATCCAGGGAGGTGACTACGAGATCTCAACCCTCTTTGCGCGCCACTTCGCTGCGCATGGCCACCACTGCCTGCGGTTCGAGCGCCGAGCGGAGTGGCTGGACGCGACGCGCCCACCGGCCGCGCTGGGGACGCTGCTGCGGACCTTCCGGGACGATGTCCGCCGCGGCATCGATTGGTGGCTGGAGTCTGCCCCTGTCGGCCTTGATCTGGGCCTCTTCGGGGTGAGCATGGGGGCCATGTCGGGCATCTTGGTCGCTGCAAATGAGCCGCGCATCGGATCCGCCATGCTGGTGATGGGCGGCGGCCCCCTCTCGGAAGTCCTGGGCACAGCTCGTGACCGCGAGATCAACCTTTTTCGAGCAGAACTCGCCGCTCGACTGGGCGTCACCGAGCCGGACCTCGTCCCGCTCTTCAGGGAGGCGCTCAAGGGGCTGGATCCCCTGGAGCACGCGCACGGCCTGGACGCGTCGACGACACTGATGGTGTCCTCGCGCTTCGACCGGGTCGTGCGCTACCAGTACCAGACCCGCCTATGGGAGGCCCTGGGCAAGCCGCGGCGTTCAGTCCTCCCCTGCGGTCACTACTCTGCGACCCTCTTCGTACCTTGGATCAAGCGTCTGGCGCTGCGGTGGTTCTCCTCGAACGACCGCTGATCCCGGACTCGACACCCCGGAGCCCCGCGGCTATACTCAACTACAGCATCCTCCAGGAGGTGGAATCGATGACTGATCGACGCGTCGTGACCCCGCTGCTCCCCCTGCTCGCCGTGGTGTTCGTATTGAGCGTCACCGCTTGCGGTGGGAACGGCGACGTAGCGCCCAAGGACCTGAACCCTGCGGACGAAATCTCCGGGGAAATCATCTGGAGCCCGCCGGACACGGTGGCCCCGAAGGACATCGAGGACGAAGGGAACGAGATCCCCTGGGATGGGGGCGACTCTGGTGACGTGGGCGACGCGGGGGACATCGAGAACGACGGAGCGGACGTACCCCCGCAGGGGTGCAGCAAGGACTCGGAATGCGAAGGGGCTGCGATCCCCCTCGGCCCCTGCCAGCAGCCCGTCTGCAATAAGCACCTCGGCCTCTGCGTGGCCGGCCCAGCGGCCCCGGGCGAGGCCTGCGACAACGGGGACCTCTGCACCACCGCTGAACGCTGTGACGAGCTGGGAATCTGCGCTGGGATCCCGGTGGTCTGCGATGACGGGAACATCTGCACCACCGACGCATGCGACCCGGAGTTGGGCTGCGTCTACCAGCACAACCAGAACAACTGCGACGACGGGAACGGCTGCACCAGCGCTGACAAATGCATTGAGGGAATCTGCACAGGCGAATCCACGGACGCGTGCGACTGCTCCGGGGACGCGGACTGCGAAGACTTCGACGACGGGAACCTCTGCAACGGCCAGGTCAAGTGCATGTTCGGCGAATGCAAGGTCTCGGCCCTCACGGTGATCGACTGCGACACCTCGGAGGACACTTCATGCGTGCGAACCCTCTGCCAGCCCGAAACCGGGGCCTGTGAGACCAAGGTCCTGGGGGACGGGCGTCCCTGCGACGACGGGGACCTCTGCACCATCGGCGACATCTGCCTCCAGGGCATCTGCACCCCCAGCGCTCCCCGATCCTGCGACGACGATAACCCCTGCACCATCGACACCTGCACCGCGGACAAGGGCTGCCTCCACGAGTTCTCCGGAGCTTGGCCCTGCGACGACGGCTCCGACTGCACCGTGGGGGACTCCTGCGCGTACGGGGCCTGCATCCCCGGCTCGGGCAACGCGTGCCTCGACCACACCTGCTACTCGGACTGGTCCCTCTACTGCGGCAGCTCTGACCAATGGAACACAGCGGGGGACGGCAGCACCACGAACATAGACGCGTGGACCTGCGGCGGGGAGGAGGCCTTCCCAGGCCCCGAGTACACCTACGTCTTCGTCCCTATCACGGACAGCACGGCGATAATCCACCTCACCACCACCGAGGACACAGCGACCGCGTTCGTCCTCGAAGCCTCCGGCGACGGATGCAAGTCGGTGAACTGCCGCTACCGCGTGGACGATGAGCTGGCCTTCGACGTCTTCCGCGGCGGAATCTACTACATCGTCGTGGACAGCGCAGCGGAGGAGGGGGTGGACTACGTGATCTCCCTGGACTGCACCCCATGGGAGGAGACAGCTTGCCACGACGAGGTGGACAACGATCAGGACGGGGCCGCTGACTGCGAGGACCCCGACTGCCAGGGCGGCCCGGACTGCCCCGACGCTGTCTGCTCCCCGGTCTGGTCCCTCGAGTGCAACACCTCCGACGTGGGCACAAACTACGGAGAGGGCTCGACAGCGGGCATCGTCATTTACCGGGACGTGGGTGCGAACAAGGGCTGCCTCGACAACTCCTGGGAGTACACCGGACCCGAGTTCGCGTACCGCTTCGAGGCGCCCACGGACATCACGGTAACGATCCGCCTCTTCGACGAGTCCGCACAGACCGACCTGCTCGTCCTCGAAGACCACGGCCAGGGCTGCATCCCCACGGATTGCATCGCCTGGGGTCTCAAGAAGGTCACCTTCCCGGCCAAGGAGGGCCACACCTACTTCTTCGTGGTGGACGGCTACGGCGACGCCAAGGGCTCGTTCGGTATCGAGCTGCACTGCCCCCTCACGTCGGAGACCAAGTGCGACGACGGCCAGGACAACGACCTGGACGGGCTCCCCGACTGCCTGGACGACGACTGCACAGGCGCGCCCTTCTGTCAGGAAATCTGCGTGCCGACCCGGGAGGCTTGGTGTGGCTTCTTCGAGGGCTTCTCAAACATGGGCTGGGGCAGCACCCACAACATCACAAAATACCCCCAGTGCAACTCCTACAGCTACTCGGGGCCCGAGGTGGCCTACAGGTTCACCGCGCCCTACGACACCACCCTCCACGTGACTATGGCCCTGGAGACAGCATCCACGGACATCATGATCCTGGACGAAGACTGCGATCCTTCGAACTGCCTCGCTGCGGGCATGGACTCGCTGGCCTTCCCTACGGAAGCCGGGGAGACCTACTCCGTGGTGGTGGACGGGTACAACGCGGCGGTGGGGACCTACCTGATCCAGTTCGACTGCGTCGCTGAAGAGGAGGTCCTCTGCGACGACGGCGTGGACAACGACGGAGACGGACTGCTGGACTGCAACGACGAGGAGGACTGCACCACCGACCCGGCCTGCCCGAAATGCAGCCCCAAGGACGTCTTGATCTGCGGGGAATCCGACATCTGGACCACCGCGGACACGGACGCAACGGACGTGGTGACGCAGTATCAATGCGCAGCAGGTAGCTACGACGGCCCGGAGTACACCTACGAGTACACGGCAGAAGCCTCGGGCCAGGTTACCGTGGCTCTCTCAGCGGAGGACGGCCCGACCGATATCCTGGTCCTGGAGGACGACGGCTGGGGCTGCAGCCCTGTCCACTGCATCGCGTGGGCCCCGTCGGAGGTCACCTTCGACGCTGTCAAGACCCACACCTACTTCCTCGTCGTGGACGGCCACGGAAACGCCCCCCCGGGTGCGGGCGTTGACTTCGGCGTCGGCGCGTACACGATCACGCTCACCTGCGAAGAGTGACGCTTGCGGAAGGGGCTTCAGCCCCGAATCCCCCGGTTGCCCGAGAGACCGATCTCGGGTACAGTCTCGCTGGACGGAATGGAGGGTCAATCGTGCGCTGGTTTACTGCCTTGATGATGGTGCTGGCCCTGGTTGGATCGGCCTGTGATGATGGTGACGGGGCCTGCAAGCCCAATTGCGACGGTCTGGAATGCGGCAACGGGGGCTGCCCCGACGAGCCGGGAGCGTGCGGTATCTGCGCGGGAGACGGGGCCTGCGTGGACGGATTCTGCTGCACGCCTGAATGCCCTGTGGGCCAGCTCTGCGGCCCCGACGGCTGCAACGGCACCTGCGGCGCTTGCCAGGGCGGGACGATCTGCGACCCTGCCAGCTACCTCTGCGTTGAGCCCCCCGACCCCTGCGAGCCTCGCTGCGTCATGGCGAACTACGAATGCGGCGACGACGGCTGCGGAGGCTCCTGCGGGAGCTGCACGCCGCCGGACTTCTGCATCGCCGACATCCAGCAATGCGGCGGCGTCTGCGTCCCCGACTGCGACGGCCTCGAGTGCGGCGACGACGGCTGCGGCGACTCCTGCGGCGAATGCGAGGACGGACAGTTCTGCGAGAACGGGCTCTGCGTAGGCGGCGGAACCCTGCCCGACGAGGACTTCCTTATCCTCTTCAACTACCGGGGCCGGATCCCCGGCTACAACGACGACCAAGCAGACCTCCACCTGATCAAGCCCGACGGCGCCAACCCCCTCGTGGACGGCGAGGTGGGCTCTCAGCCCCTGACCTCCTTCTACCTGGAGGACGTCGGGGACTGCCAGCTCGTCATCGAAGACGCGCAAGGCAACCCCGTGGACTACGAACCCTGCTCCTGCAAATACGGCTGCCTGGTGGACAAGGCCCTCCAGTGGATCGCCATCGCTATCAAGAAGCCGACAGCCTCGGGCTTCACCTTCCAACTCGGGCGCTTCGACCCCGAGTTGGGCGTCAAAATGATCAAGGGCGTGACCCTCTCGGACGTGATCGACTTCAAGTTCGGCGGCAACTACCTCTACTTCAGCAAGCTCCTCCAATGCGAGGGGCTCTCCTGCCAGTACACGGTGCATCGGGTGCAGCTCGATCCCGTGGGCCAGCCCGAGGAGCTGCTGGTCTTCCCGCCGGACAACGACCCCGACTGGCCCAAGCACTCCAACTACAAGGGCCACTTCAAGGTCTCCGAGGACGGCGAGGTGCTGGTCCTCATTGGCACCACGATTCGCAGCGCGCGCCTGTACATGTGGAAGGGCGGCAACCTCCACGAGCTGGACTACATCTGCGCGCAGATGATGGCCGGCGAGTGCATCGGCGCGGGCTCCGAGTACACTGACACGGATCCCGTGGCGATCTCGCCGGACTCCTCGGTTGTAGCGGCCTTCACCATCGCTGAACGGGATCTCCGCCTGCGCCTCTACGACACCGATACCATGGACCAGAAGTACCTGAACCTCTTCTCTGTGCCAGCGGGGGGCTACCTGACCAACATCTGCCCGAACATCATGGCCGAGCCGTGGAAGTTCAAGAAGGTGATCGGGGATCCGGTCTTCACCAGGGACGGGACCTCGCTGCTCTTCCTCGCATACGACGACTGCGCGCTCTCCAGTTCGGAGGACAAACCCGAGACGGACATCTACATGGTGGACCTGGCGTCGGTGGGGGACGGCACCCCCTTTGAGAAGACGGACTTCGTGAACCTCACGAAGAACCCCAAGCACGGCGGCTCGGACAACCAGCTAATCACAGGCTTCGACCTCTCGCCGGAGGGCAAGGTCCTGACCTTCACCGCCAGCCCCTTCTGGGGGAACGACCGGATGCTCGCGGACGATGACAAGCGAGCCCTCAAGGACCGGGAGCTATGGGTAATCGGAGTCAACGGCGCTGGCAAGACCCAGATCACCGACACCAGCGACTTCGAGGCCTCAGCACCCAAAGCCCTGTCGGTGACCGTGCTCCCCGGACGCGGGGAGCAGTGAGGAGGTAGGAAGTAGGATGCTGATCAGCAAAGACCCGATT
>CAYOTU010000018.1:0-16799 GCA_964406905.1 uncultured Myxococcales bacterium
CACCCCACCGAGGTGGGGGCGGCTTTAGAGACCGCGCGGGCGGTGGTGGGTGAAGGCCGAGTTATCACCATGTTTCAGCCCCATCTGTTTTCTCGCACGCAATATATGGCCGCAGAGTTGGCTGCCGCTTTCGCAAAGGGTAGTGACCACACGGTGTTTCTCGATATCTTCGGTTCCCGTGAGGATCCCGTGGAGGGTGTCACCGGCCGCAAGGTCATCTACACAGACGTATGGACGTCAATGGGACAGGAGCAGGAGGCCGCGCACCGCCGCCGTGATCTGGCGAATTACCAGGTGACCCTGGAGCTCTGCCGCCACGCCGTGGACGGCTGGATCTTTATGCACTGTCTCCCCGCGCATCGGGGAGAGGAGGTAGTGGACGAGGTGGCGGATCATCCCCAGTCCGTGATCTTCGACCAGGCCGAGAACCGCCTCCACGTACAGAAGGCCGCGATGATCATGTTGATGGGCAAGTAGCCGATACAGAGGGACCATGCTTATTCGTATAGCCACTGGCGTTGTCCTCGCACCCATCGTCCTGATCGTGCTGTATTACGCCCCAGGCACCGCAGGCGCGGGCATGGTTGCGTTGGCGGGCCTGATCACCATGGACGAGTACGATCGGATCATCCGGCCCGGCCGGCGCCGCGATGCTGTCTGGATCGTGGAGATGATCACCCTGGCGCTCTTGTTCTACGCGTCCCTGGGGCCGTTGGGCTCAGCAGTGGCGGGCGTGCTCTTCCTTTCTATGGCCTCCCTGGCGGTGATCCGATTGAGCCGGCCCGTGAACCTGGAGCGCGCGGTCACCGATCTGGCGTTGCCCCTCCTCGGCGTAGTCTGGATCGGCCTCCCCTTGTCCCTGCTCTCCGGGATCCTGTCCGGGGGCCTCGGCGGGGACCAGGGCAACATGGTCGTCATAGCGATCCTCGTGATGGTCTTCGCAGGGGACACCGGGGCCTACTTTACAGGGAGGCTTCTGGGCCGCCACAAGCTCTACCCGGCGATCAGCCCCAAGAAGACCGTGGAGGGCGGGATCGGTGGTCTCCTCGGAAGCCTGGGCGGCGGCCTCCTCATCAAGGCCGTCTTTGGTCTCTACATTGGCTGGATTCCCCTGGCCGTCATCGGGGTCCTGGCCGGTGGGGCTGAGCAGCTCGGGGATTTCTGCGAGTCCATGCTGAAACGCGGGGCAGGGGTCAAGGACTCAGGGAGCCTGCTCCCAGGGCATGGGGGGATGTTCGATCGTCTCGACGGCGTTCTCTTCGCCACGCCGGTGGTGTACTACTGCTGGTTGCTGGCTGCGGTGATCTGGTAGGCGATCAGAGGATCTTGGTGTAGGTGGCGAACCAGTCGCCGCCGCAGTCCACCTCGAAGTAGGTCACGTCGTCGATCTGGCCGACGCATTTGTTCATGTGAAGATCGCCGAACACTGAGGTCACCGAAAAGGTGCCGTCCGTGTCCACGACCCCTTCGATGATGCCGTAGGTCTCGGAGATCATGCAGCCGTTCTGGATCAGCTCCAACTCCAACTCCAGTTGCTTGGTGGCCTGGTGGTAAATCTGGACGTTGTACCGGCCCTCGATCCATGGACACTCCGTGGGGATCGTATCCGGGAGCGGAGCTGTGTCGGGCGGGGGCTGGGTGTCGAAGACGATCGCGTCAGGAGCGGCGTCGAAGGGGTCCACCGTGTCTTCGGGGGGGGAGATGATGTCCTTGGGGTCCGGCGGATCCATGATCTGCCCCGGCTCCATTCCGTTGTCCCGGCAGTCCTGATCCGTCGGCAGGACGTAGAGGAGCACGGCCTCGGCCAGTCCAGACCGATTGCCGTCATCGTCCTGGACGGTGACGTTGATCATGTGGGGGAAGAACTTCTCGCCCTTCTGGATTACCGTATCGAAGGTGTACTTCAGATAGGGATCCGGCACCACGAACGCGGGGGTCTGGTGGCCAATCTGGAAGATGTAGCGGGTGATGATGCCGTCGGGATCGAAGGAGTCCGACGCATCGAGTTGGACTACGGTCCCCGCTGAGATGCAGAGGGGAGCCGCCAGCTTAGCGACGGGAGCCTTGCCCTGAGGGGACGCCCCGTTGCAGGAGGTAAGCGCCGTAAGGGCGAGGAGAAGGGAAATGCGCATCGCAATAACTCCGCTCTTGGAGGAACCTCCGGTATTGTAGGCCGGTCCCGACAACGGATCAACTTCGCGGGTCGAAGCGCTTCCACTGTTCGGCGTCGGGGCATAAGATTGATGGGGATTATCTCGTAGGGTGACATGGCCGAGAAGATCTACGCGGAGCGGTACGAAATCATCGAGGAGGTAGGCCAGGGCGGCATGGCCACGGTCTATCGCGCCCTGGATCGGCGCCTCGGCCGCACCGTAGCGCTCAAGGTGATGCATCCTTTCCTGGCGGGGAAAGAACATAACCGCCGCCGCTTCCATCGTGAGGCTCAGGTCGTCGGGAAGCTGGAGCACGACAACATCGTCCAGATCTACGACTACTCGGGGATCGACTCCCGGGAGGCTTTCATCGTCAGCGAATTCATCGACGGCGAGACCCTCAGGGATTTCGTGGAGGGGGCCTCGGGACTCCTCCTCACCGAAATCGCTGCGATGATTCTCCATCCCCTGGCCCGCGCTTTGGGCTACGCGCATGACAACGGGGTGATCCACAGGGACGTAAAGCTCGAGAACGTCATGGTCCGCAAAGATGGCGTGATCAAGCTGACCGACTTCGGCATCGCACAGGTGATTGATACCGAGCAGATGACCGCCACGGGGACCATGGTCGGGTCACCCGCGTTCATGTCGCCGGAGCACATTGAGGGCGGGACCCTGGACCAACGGGCCGATATCTTTTCCCTGGGGACCATCGCGTACAAGCTGGCCTGCGGGGAGTTGCCTTTTCAGGGGAAGCCCCACGCTCTGCTCCGCAACATTCTGGAGGTGCGTTTCGCACCTCCAGAGCGGCTCAACCCGGCCATCGGGCCCAGATTTGCCCGTTTAATTCGGACCTGCCTGAAGCGGGATCCCGCTGATCGGTTCGGGAACTGCCACGAGCTGGTCGCAGAGCTGGAGCGGATCATCGTCGCTGCGGATCTGGGCAAGCCCGAGGAGGAGTTGCCCCGTTTTTTCCAGGCCCCCGCTTCGTACAGCGCCGCATTGCGGGAGCGCCTGGTTGAGCGGGAGATCGGTGAGGGGCGCCGAGCTGCAGCGGGGGGACGCCTCGCGGGCGCGTTGAGGCATCTGGACCGGGCCCTCGCACTGGATGAGGGCCGCAAGGACGTCATGGAGTTGGCCAGGCGCTTGCGTCGACGCCAGATCCGGCGCCAGCGTCTCCGCTCCGCTGCTCGATGGGTGGGCGGCGGTCTGGGCGTGGGCGCGCTCATTGGTGGCCTGGTGTTCGTGGGCATGGAGATCCTGCAGGATCCCGAGACCGGGCCGCCCATGGCCGCGGCAGTGGCCACGAATGGTGAGCTGCTGGACCCCAGCCAAGACCAAGCCCGAAGGGCGCAGGAGGCGACCGTGGCTTTCACCGATCCCAGCCGGGAGCCTGCGACCGTGGACCCCATCATGGAACCCGAGGTACCACAGCCAGCAGACGCTGCCCCCCTGCCACGCTTCGACTACGAGGCCAGACTCCTGCGTGTCAGTCTGTCCACGGGTATGCAGATGGACAAGATCGTGGCTGGTGCTCTGGCCGCACAGGCGGCGCAGGTAGCTCATCTCAAGGAGACCGTCCACGTGGGGCCCTCAGAACCAGTCTCCGACGTAGTCAAGGCCTACCAGGAGATTCGCAAGGTGGCCCCGATTCAGCCTGACCTGGTCAAGCGGAACCAGCCTCCGAAGCACGAGGGGACAGTGGGCGGCCCGGACGGGGAGGTAGTGATGCGAGAGGTCACGATCATGGTGACGCCTCCGGCCGCTGAGATCTGGGTGAACGGGATTAAACGCGGCAGCGGCAAGGTTCGTGGCCTGGCCCTCCCGGTCGGGGTGCATCAACTTCGGCTCCACCATCCATCATGCGAGGCCTGCGCTGACGTGGAGCGGTCCCTGAAGGTGCGCGCTGACCGACCGGGACCGGTGATCAAGGAGAAGATTCGCTTCAAGCCCGCTGTGCTTCTGGTGACATGTCCGCGGGCTGGCCAGGTCTTCGTAGACGGGGTTCCCGCCGGTCGGGTGGGACGCGAGATCCGCACGCCCATGGGCACCCACAAGCCCCAGACGGTTGACGTCAAGGTCCTCTTCGATGACGAGTATGATGCCTACGACGGCCGGACCGAGCTATGCGCAGGGCGCCGCGCCGTGGTCCGTGTTCCCTGATCAGTAAGGCAGGATGTCCGTGGCGCCCATTTCTTCCAGCATCTCCATCATCTGGCAGAGGGGCAGGCCGACTACGTTGGTGTAGGAGCCCTGAATCGAGTCGATCAGGTACGCGCCGATGCCCTGAACCGCGTACCCTCCGGCCTTGTCCATAGACTCACCGGCAGCAAGGTACTTCTCGATCTCCGGGCGGGTGAGGTGCTTGAAGCGCACCGTGGAGACCACCGCCTGGATCCCCTCCTTGTTCTTATTCAGGTCGAAGATGCAGAAGCCGGTGATCACCTTGTGCTCCCGTCCGCTGAGGCGCTGAAGCATGTCGAAGGCGTGGTCATGGTCCAGGGGTTTGCCCAGGAGGTCGTCGTCCAGGACGACCACGGTGTCTGCACCCACCACCCAGCGGATCTGCGCGTCTTTCTGGGAAGCGAGGATGCCCGAGGCCTGCTGGGGGGACGCTCCGTCTGCGAGGTGCGACGTGGTCGCCTGGAGGCGTTCTACCACGGCCAGGACCTTGTCTCGTGCCAAACGCTTGACGAACTCCGTAGGGCTTTCGCCCTCGACCGAATCCTCGTCCACGTCCGCGGGGATTGTACGGATGTTGAACCCGATGCGTTCAAGGAGCTCTTTGCGACGGGGGGACTGGGACGCCAGTACGAGCTGGACTGCCATGATGATCTCTCCTTGTCTCGGCGTGGATCCTAGAGGAGGGACTTCTCTTGTCAAGCCCCGCCGCCTGGAGTAGCCTCGCCCACGACCCGAAGGGAGGGCTGATGGACCAGGCGAGATGGAAGACCTGGAGGATACGGGGTGCGGCCGCGGCCGCTCTCGCACTGGTGCTCCTGGCCATCGGTATTCTGGTGCTGCCGTCCCTGCGGGTGCCGGATCCCCGCCCGGAGGACTGGGCCGCGGCCGCAGCCCTGATCCGTCCGGATCTGGCCCCCGGAGATCTCATCCGCGTTGAGCCTTTCTGGGCCACGGGCGGCCGAATTTGGTTCGGCGACCTGGACGGAGGCCCTCGGAAGGCCTTTCGTTTGCTGGATGTCCACGAGCCAGCGGATCCCCTCTGGCTGACCCGCGCACCGCGGGTGTGGATCGTCGGTGCGATGGGCTACGGCGGTGCGCTGGTGGAGGAGCTCAAGGCCCTGGACTACTCCGTGGCCCTTGATAAGGACCTGGGACGGATCCGCGTTCGACGCCTGGAGCGTGGCGGGACGGTTCTCCGGTGGGAGTTGGTCGCACACGGCCGGGCCGCGGCGGTCGAGGGGGTCCGTGGCGGCAAGGTTCAACGACGTATCCGCAGGGTAGCAGGCGGTCCCCGGGATTGCTTGATTCTGGGCGATATCAAGGGCTCAGGCCCGGCCGTCGTCACTATGCGCTGGGAGGAGATCGAAGAGGTGGGAATCCTCTGGATTCGTGCCGGAAACACCATCGATACGGCCAGGAAACGCGCGCAAGGCGATACCACCGTGATAGCGCGCAGCGACAGCGGCGAGGCCTCCCTCACCGTCCCCGAGGGCTCCTACACCCTCGAGGCCCTCCAGCTCCCATTTGAGCGCGGCGCGCTGGAGATAGAGATCCGCACCAACACGGATGGCCTTCATCAGGTCTGCCTTGATGGCCTCCTTGTCGGCCCGGCGAAAGACTGACAACGAGGTTCCCGTTTTCCGCGTCCGGATCGTTACATAGGGACGAAGGCTGTGCGTATGCGCCTTGTAACTCTACTTAACGTGGCTTATACTGCGCCCAACTGTCGCCGGAGGTATTCGATGACACCGATTCGTGCGGGGATGACTTGCTTGACGGCCGCTGTGGTGGTGCTTACCGCCTGCACTGAGCTGCCTGTCTACAATCTGGCGAACACTTTCTCCATTGAGGTGCGCGAGGTCACCAAGAACGACAAGCCCATCAAGCTGGATTTCCTATGGGTGATCGACAATTCATCGTCCATGTGCCAGGAGCAGGCGAGCCTCGCGCGGAGCTTCGACTCCTTCGTGACCCAGCTCGAGTCCTATCTCAACGTGGACATCAACCTCGCTGTGACCACTACCAACGCTATCAAGGGCCAGGGGCAGTTCTCCAACACGCCGGCAACCATTTTCCCCAACGCGAGCAGGGAGACCAAGCTCCTGCCCTGCGCGGCCAACCTGGATTGCGTGGACGCGTTCGGCGCTAGTTGGGCATGTAATCCGCCCCAGAGCACGGGCGGTAGCCTGCTCCTCTACAACAAGAACGGCTCCATGAATTCGTCCTGCACCTATGTCTGCGACAGCGACAACGACTGCTGCGAGAACTTCTGCTACCTGGACGAGTGCGGTGATGACATGTCCTGCGTGGACCAGATGTGCGGGGATCCGGACGGCGGCTGCACCCAGACCTGCAAAGCGCCCGGCGGCGGTTCGGACGCCGTGAAGAATTGCGTGGCCCAGCCCGACACCGGGGACTGCCCCACCTCGGGCATCCCCACGGTGCTGACCGAGGCCAGCCTCGCGTACTTCCCATGCATAGCGACGGTAGGTGCGGACCAGCATTATTCTGCGAACCTCGAGAGCGGCCTCAAGACAGCGTGGATGGCCCTTGACCCCAACGGCCTCCAGGGCAAGCAGTCAGCGGGCTTCCTTCGAGACGACGCGTACCTGATCATCGTCTTCGTCTCCGACGAGGACGACTGCTCTATCGACGAGGATTTCAGCTCGCCGAGCTTCGACTGCGAGAAGGATGGCGATTGCCCCGGATACACCCTGTGCAAAGGTGGCCTCTGCCACGGCATCGTGAAGAAGGACTACTACAACATCTGCGCGCTCCTCGGCGAGTACAAGGGCAAGGCCCATCATGAGTGCGCGTATAACGCCAACTGCCGAGATTGCGAGACCGACGTGGACTGCGACCAGGGCTGGTACTGCAAGGGCGACAAGAAGTGCCGCCCCTACATTTACGGGTTCAACACGATCGCCACCTTCCAGCAGCCAGCAGGGACCCCGCTCTTCGCACTGACCCCGGTGTCCAAGTACTACTCCCAGCTTCGCTCGCTCAAGGCGGACCCGGCCAAGGTCCTGGTCGCGGCCATCGTGGGCGACGCAATCATCAAGAAGAGCGATCAGAAATCCCTGATCTCCGAGGATTGCCTTGAGGACGAGAAGATGGAGCGCTGCCAGAACTACCTCGCAGCGAAGGCCGACGCGTCCAACAAGTGCTTGGAGGATCCAAGTGCGGACGGCTGCGAGGACTTCCTCGCTCTCAAGCAGGCCTGCGCGCAGGAGTGCTACGTGGCCTCAAAGGGGGACAACAAGAACCCTCAGGCCAAGAACTCCTACGTCTGCACCAGCCCCTACGGCACCTCGGACTGGGGCAACCGCTATATCCGCCTGGCGGAGATGTTTGGCCCCAACGGCATCGTCTCCAACATGTGCGCGGAGGAAGGCATAAGCCCGGCACTCGAGGAAGTAGCGGAACTCATCATCAAGCGCGTCACCAAGGTCTGCCTGCCTCGGCGTGTGAAGGACGGAGAGCGTATCACCGTCACCCGGAGCTACTTCGAGGAGGACGAGAACGGCGAGCCCGTAGTCGACGAGAACGGCGACACCATCTGGATCTCCGAGCGGCTTATCGAGGGGGAAGTGGGCGACTACCGCATCGCGTTCCCGACCCAGGACTGCTGCTTCCCGGATGACAAGACCGGCGAGTGCACCGGCACCCAAACCGCGGTCACCTTCAACGATGTCCTCGACCCGAGTTGGGAGATCGAGATGAAGTACGAGGCCGACCTGGGCATCGATTAGACATCTGCAAGGAGAATTCGTGGCCCGTCCCGTCAAGCTCGTCTTGCTCTGGCACATGCACCAGCCCCCTTACGAGGACCCCCTGTTTCAGGAGTTCGTCATGCCCTGGGGTCTCGTCCACGCGATGCGGGATTACCTGGATATGCCCGCGCTTTGCCGCGAGCTGGGCGCGCCCGCTACCTTCAACCTGGTCCCCTCCCTGTTCAAGCAGATGGACCGCTACGCCACCGCGCAGCTCAGGGATCGTTTTCTCGCTGTGACGCTGACCCCTCCGTCCCGCCTTTCGGATACGCAGCGGGCCTTCCTGGTGGACAACTTCTTCGAGCTGCACCAGGAGACCATGGTGCGTCCGTACCCCCGTTACAGGGAGTTGGCGCGCCGGGCCAGCATGGCCACGGACACGGAGGGGCGCTGGCGGGTGTTTTCCGAGGCGGATTTGAGGGATCTCCAAGTCTGGTACTTCCTTACGTGGACCGGAGACACCCTCCGCCGGGATCCAGCGATAGCGGCCCTCCTCAAGAAGGGGCGCGACTTCACCGAGGAGGACAAGCGTACCATCAGGAAGGTGGGTATGGACTTCCTGTCGCGGGTGGAGTCCTGCTACCGGGATGGCATCGCCACGGGCGAGATCGAGGTGAGCTTCTCCCCCCTCTACCACCCGATTCTCCCGCTCCTCGTTGGCACCGAGGCCGCGCAGGTAGCGGATCCGGGCGTCCAGCTCCCCCTGGAGCGTTTCCGCTACCCGCAGGACGCCCGGGCCCAGGTCTCCTTGGCCCGGGAGGAGATGTCCGTGCGTATGGGGACTCCACTCCGGGGCTTCTGGCCCCCCGAGGGCTCCGTCTCCCCCGAGGTGGTGCGCATGCTCGGCGAGGAGGGGATCGAGTGGATCGCCACCGATTCGGAGATCCTTGAAAGGAGCCTGGGCGACGCGGGCGGGGACGGCGCGATGTATCGCGTCTGGCGCTACGAGGGAGTCACCTGCTTCTTCCGGGATCATCACCTCTCGGATCTGATCGGCTTCGTCTACTCCAAATGGGATCCCCACCAGGCTGCGGAGCACTTCATCGGAGAGCTGACAGCTATTGCGGACGCGTTCCCCCTGGACGCAACGCCGGTGGTGACCGTGGCCCTGGACGGCGAGAACGCCTGGGAGTACTACGACTGCGGCGGCTATAACTTCCTGCGGATCTTCTACGAGGCCCTCCTCGCGTCGGACCGGGTGGAGCTGACCACACCCTCCCGCCTGCTGGATGAGGACGACTTTCGAGGCGCGTGCGGTGAATTGAGCCATCTGGCCACAGGCTCCTGGATAAACGCAGATTTCTCCACCTGGATCGGCGATCCGGTGAAGAACCGTGGCTGGGAGATCCTCACCGCGGCCCGACGGACCCTGGAGCAATGGCTCGTGGACACTGAGCCGGACGAGGAGACCCGGGCGCGGCTCATGGACCTGGTATACCGGGCCGAGGCATCGGACTGGTTCTGGTGGTTCGGCGAGGGCCACTCGTCCTCCTTTGATATGGAGTTCGATCAGCTCTTCCGCCACTACGTCAAGGCCATCTACCAGGCCATGGACCTGGAGGCACCGCCGGACCTCGACTTCTCCCTGGGCTGTGCCCGGGAGGCAGCGGCCGTCCAACTCCCTACCCACCGAATTTCGCCGCGCCTTACGGGCCGGGTGGATAACTACTACAAGTGGCAGGGCGCTGGCCGTGTAACCCTGGTGCAGGGTTCAATCCACAAGGCCAGCCCCCTGATTTCCTCGATGCGTTTCGGTTGGGATGAGGGCCGACTTTACCTGTCCCTGGACGGCCCCGCCCCCCTGGACAAGGCCCTTCGTGAGGGGCACGTCATTGAGGTTCACGTACACGAGCCGGTCCACCGTGACATCCGGATTTTCCGGGGTACGGAGGGCGATCTCCTGGTCACCTGCGATACCTGCCAGGGCAGCGAAGTCGGGATAGAGGCGGCCTCCGACACCATGGTGGAGTTGGGCATTCCTGAGATTGTTTTCCGCTGTGACAAAGAAGATGCCGGGCTGGCCCCGGGGACGTTTTTGGAAATCTACATCCGGGTGGAGCGGGACGGTCGCGAGTTGGAGCGTTTCCCCTTCGTGAATAACCTGACCTTCCAGATCCGCGGCGAGGATCTGGAGTTGGAGAACTGGTACGTATGAACGGAAGGCAGAGGAGGCCCGAATGCCGGAGCTGAGGCACGATCCCATTCAGCGGCGCTGGGTGATCATCTCTTCGGAGCGAGGGCGGCGGCCGCTGGACTTCCACGCGAACGGCGAAGCAGATTCCGAGGCCACCCGAAAGAGCTGCCCCTTCTGTCCGGGACGGGAGCACCTGACCCCGAAGACCATCCAGAGCTTTGATGACGGCGATGGCAACTGGCGTGTCCGGGTGGTGGCCAACCGCTTCCCAGCGCTGCGTATCGAGGGGGAGTTGGACCGGAAGGCCGCAGGGCAGTTCGACCGCATGAACGGGGTGGGGGCTCACGAGGTCATCATCGAGACGCCGGATCACGACAAGGGCCTCGTTGACCTGCCCGTGGACCACATCGCCCAGGTTCTCACAGCGTACAAGGCGCGGATCAACGATTTGCGCAAGGACACGCGGCTGCGCTATATTCTGGTGTTCAAGAACGCGGGGGCCAGCGCGGGTGCGAGCCTGAGCCACGCCCACACCCAGGTCATGGCCACGCCGATCACGCCCCGCACGGTCGCCGTGGAGTTGGCCTCTGCGAAGGAGCATTACCAGGTCAAGGAGCGCTGCCTCTTCTGCGATATCCTGGCCCAGGAGTTGGAGACCGGCACACGGGTGGTCAAGGTGGACGACGACTTCATCACCCACTGTCCATATGCGTCCCGCTTTCCCTTTGAGATGCACATCCACCCCCGGAGCCATGCCCATGACTTCGCTGGCAGCGATGACGGACTCCTGCGCCGCCTGGCCTTCCACTTGAAGGAGGTCCTGCGCCGCATGAACACAGCCCTGGGCAACCCGGGCTACAACTTCCTGATCCATACCTGCCCTGCCACCGAGGGCCGGGTGCACCGGTCGAACTACTGGTCCACCCTGGCCCTGGATTGGCATTGGCATATCGAGATCCTTCCCCGCATTACCAACGTGGCCGGCTTCGAGTGGGGCACCGGGTTTTATATCAATCCTACCCCGCCCGAGGAGGCTGCACGGTTCCTGAGAGAGGTGGATCTCTGATTCTGACGACCACGACCTATACAAGGAGCACGATAGCGATATGCCGAAGAAGCGAAGAATTCGGGAATTGAGGCCACGCCAACTCCGCAAGACCTGCGATTCTGCTGCGTTCAAGTTCAAGACAACCGCTGAGTTGGAGCCCTTTGTCGGGGTGATCGAGCAGCGACGGGCCGTGGACGCGCTGGATCTGGGGCTCACCCTCGAGAAGCGCAACTACAACGTCTACGTGGCGGGCCCGTCAGGCACGGGCAAGACCACCATCGCCCGCTCCATGCTGGCGAAGCTCTCCGAGGAGCGGTCGGTCCCCGACGACTGGGTCTACGTACACAGCTTCCGCAATAAAGAAGCCCCCCTGGCCATATGGCTCAAGCCTGGTCGCGGGAGTCAGCTCGCTGAGGACATGACGACACTGGTGATGGATCTCTCCGGGGATCTCCCCAAGGCCTTCCAGGCAAAGGTCCACCAGGAGCAGGTCCAGAGCGTGGTCTCTGCGAGCATCGAGAAGGAGCAAGAGCTGTTCTCGGAGCTGACCCGCCGGGCCTCGGACAACGGCTTCGTGGTGAAGTCCACCAAGTCGGGGATCGTGACGATCCCGATGCTGGGCGAGAAGATCCTGTCCAACAAGGACTACGACAAGCTCTCGGGTGATGACCGACGGGACATAGAGGGCCGACGCAAGCGCCTCGACCCAGCGATCAATGAGTTCCTCCAGAAGGCCCGGCGCCTGGAGTCCCGCACCCAGAAGGCGGTACGCAAGATCCAGACCCAGCTCGGGCGGACCGTGATCTCGACGCCGATCAGTCGTCTCAAGCGGCGCTATGCGCGCCTGGGCCAGCAACCGAAGCTGAGAACCTGGTTTGCCGATGCCTCGAAGTTTATCCTGGACAACCTGGGCCTCTTCCTGCCTCAGGAGAACCAGGAGCTGCCCGATCCAAGCGATATGTCCGAGTTCAAGGTCAACGTCGTCGTGGACAACGGCGAGACAGCGGGCGCGCCGGTGATCTCGGAGCAGCGCCCGACCTTCTACAACCTCTTCGGCCGCATCGAGAAGAAGGTGGAGAACGGGATCTACTTCACAGACTTCACCATGATCAAGGCCGGCTCAGTGCTCAGGGCCAACGGCGGCTACCTGATCCTCCAGGCCAATGACCTCTTCATGTATCCCCTGGTCTGGGAGAACCTGAAGAGCATCCTGCGCTACAAGGCGATAACCATCGAGGATATCGGCGAGACCATGGGCTTCCTGCCCACCTCGGGCCTCCGGCCGGAGCCGATCCCCATCGAGTTGAAGGTCATCCTCGTGGGGGCCTACTACGCGTACGAGATGCTGCATCGCTACGACGAGGACTTCCGTAAGCTCTTCCAGGTCGTGGCGGAGTTTGACTCGGAGATGCGTCGCAGCGGCAAGACCATGGAGGAGTACGCCCGCTTCGTGGCGACGACCTGCAAGCGGGAGAGTCTCAGGGCCGTGGACGGGGAAGGCACCGCCGCGGTGGTGGAGTACGGCGGCCGCCTGGTGGAGTCCCAGAGACACGTTACCCTCCGGTTCAACGAGATCTGCAACCTCCTGATCGAGGCGGATCACTACGCGGGCAAGAAGCGCTCTCGGGTGATCCGGCGCTCCCACGTGGAGCACGCGGTGAAGATGCGGGAGTACCACCGGGGCCTGTTCCAGGAGAAGATCGGGGAGCAGTTCCGAGACGAGATGGTCCTGATCGAGACGGACGGGAAGCGGATCGGCGTGGTGAACGGCCTTGCGGTCTACCAGATGGGAGACCACGCGTTCGGCAAGGGAGCGCGGATCACCGCGTCCGTCTTCGCTGGACGGGCTGGCGTGATTAACGTGGAGCGGGAGGTTCGCCTATCAGGGCCAACGCACTCCAAGGGCGTGCTGATCATCAGCGGCTTCCTGGGCGAGCGTTTCGCACGGCACCGGCCGCTGTCCATGACGGTAAGCCTTGTCTTCGAGCAGTCCTACGGCATGATCGACGGGGACTCAGCGAGCGCGGCTGAGCTCTACGCTACCCTCTCATCCCTCTCACGGACGCCGCTCAGACAGGATCTGGCCGTGACAGGCTCAGTGAACCAGTTGGGCCAGATCCAACCCATCGGTGGCGTAAACGAGAAGGTCGAAGCCTGGTTCCGCCTCTGCAAGGAGAGAGGCCTTACCGGCACCCAGGGTTGCATGATCCCGGTCCAGAACATCCAGAACCTGATGCTCCAGGACGACGTCATCGAGGCCGTAGAGGCCGAAAAGTTCCACGTCTACCCGGTGGAGACCATCGAGGATGGAGTCGAACTGCTCATGGGCATGAAGGCCGGGGAGTTGGACGAAGAGGGCTTCTTCACCAAGGGGTCCCTGTACGAACTCTGCGCAGCCCAGCTCGACCTCTTCGATGAAGATCCGCCTCCGGTTGAAGGGGAGGACGATGACAAGTCCACCAACGGCAACGGCAACGGCAAAAAGCCCAAGAAGGGTCCGCCGGACCCGCCCTTGCCGCCGGATCCGCCCGAGCCACCCGAGCCGCCGTCGTCGTAGTTCGCGCATCGCACAAACGAGCCCAGCCGGGAGCCTGCAACCGCGGCCTGCCGATGGAGGAGGAGAAAGAGCGATGACGTTGCCGTTTGAGATTTTGACCACCGACACCGAGACAGCGGCTCGCCGTGGACGCATGACGACCCTGCACGGGATCGTAGAGACTCCGATCTTCATGCCCGTAGGCACGGCCGGCACGGTCAAGGGGATAGCACCATGGATGATTCCGGACACGGGCGCGCAGATTATCCTCGGCAACACCTATCACCTCTACCTGCGGCCCGGACTGGAGGTGGTGGAGAAGCTCGGTGGGCTCCACCAAATGATGGGGTGGGACGGGACGATCCTGACAGACAGCGGCGGCTACCAGGTCTTTTCACTGAAGCGGTATCGAAAGATCGAGGAGCGCGGCGTCTGGTTTCGTTCCCACATTGACGGCTCGAAACACGAACTGACCCCGGAGAAGGTAGTCCTGATTCAGGAGACCCTGGGTTCGGACATCATGATGGTCTTTGACGAGTGCCCCCCCGCGGACGCTACCCCCGAGTATGTCGAGGACTCCATGCAGCGGACCACTCGTTGGGCCGAGCGTTGCCTGGAGGCCAGAACCTCGAGTGCGGCCCTCTTCGGCATCCTTCAGGGGGGGACGGTCCCCGAGCTGCGGCAGGCCCACGCCAGGGACTTGACATCGCTGCCCTTTGACGGCTTCGCCATCGGCGGCCTCAGTGTCGGGGAGTCCATCGAGGACATGGTGGCCACCACCCGCCTCGCCGCGCCCCTCCTGCCGGCGGAGAAGCCCCGGTATCTCATGGGCGTCGGCCGTCCTACGGATATCCTCCAGGCCGTCGCCTGCGGCGTGGACATGTTCGACTGCGTCCTGCCCACACGCAGCGGCCGCATGGGCACCCTCTACACCTCCCAGGGCGAGATTGTCATAAAGAACACGCGCTACCGCATGGACGACCGGCCCCCGGATCCGGCCTGCACCTGTCCCGTGTGCACACGCTTCTCCCGCGCGTACCTGCGTCATCTCTTCATCTCAGGGGAGATGCTCGGCAGGATTTTGAATACCCTGCACAACCTGCACTTCTTCGGCAACATGATGAAGCAAGTCCGGGCCGCAATCGAGGCAGGCACGCTCCAGGCCCTCATCGACGACTGGCTCCCCCGTGTGGACCGCCGGCTGCCTGACGACGCCTGATGATTTTGCGGAGGAGGTGCTCCATCGAAACGCTGCGACGCTTGATTTCACTCTCCCTGATTTTGTTGTTGTGCGCGTGCGGCGGTCGTGGCTCCGACGGGGTCGGTTCTGGTGACGTGGTAGCCGCCGATGATACGAGCGTGGACGCGCCACCGGTGGACCTCCGAATCCCCCCGATTCCTGAGGGCATTACCCCAGAATCGCTGGTCCTGGATCCGGGCTCCGGTGCTGCTGCGCCGGAACTTCCCGACGGAATCCGCGTCCGCGCAGGTTCCTACAACGTCTACGGTCTCCAGTACGCGGACGCCGCGGCCGTGGGGGCCCTCCTCGCTACCCTTGATCTGGACATGGTCGGGCTCCAGGAGTGTCCGGGAGGGGCTGTCGCGGAGATAGCTGCGGCCGGTGGTTTCTCGGCTTGGCACGGGGAGGGGACGGTGCTCCTGTCTCGGACTCCCCTGAAGGACGCAGTCGCTGTCAATCTGCAGGCGGGCAGGAGCTTTGTCCACGCGTTCACCGAGATCCAGGGTGTCACCTTCTCCCTCTACAGCACACATCTGGGCTGGAATGTTGATGGGGATCTCCAGTGCAGGGAGTTCGTGGATGAACACCTGTCCCTGGATCCGATTCCGCATCTGATTCTTGTCGGGGACTTCAACGACGAGCACCTGAGCACTCAGAACACGATCCTGGAGGAGGTCGTCGGTGATGCGGCCACGGCCATGGGCTGGTACCCCGGCCAGCGGATCTCATGGCCTTCGACCGGGTTTGATGAGACCGAAGGATCCCAGCTCATCGACCTGGTGTTCTTCCGAAAGGACTTCCCAGCGATAGTCGTCGGCGTGCAGGTCGTCAACCTGGCGCCGGTCTTCTCCGATCACAAGCCGGTCTTTGCTGACCTCCTGTTCCCCAGCGATCCGGGAGAGCCGTTCGCCACGGATCCCCTGGCACCGCTCCGAGATCCCCTGGCAGCGCTGCCGTTAGCAGGCGAACTCCCCGATAACCTCCTCCTGAACCCCGGCGCTGAGGACGGCCTCGAGCACTGGCAGACTGAGGGAAACCCGGCCGCTGTGGTCGAGAGAAGTCAGCAGACAGCGTGCAGCGGGGAGCGGTTCTTTGCCGGTTTCGCAAAAGTCCCTGGCGACGGCGGGCTTCTCTCCTCAGGGTTCCAGGACGTGGACCTTCATGACTGGGCCGAAGCAATCGACGCGCGGGAGGCCGAGCTCTACGTTTCAGCGTACACCGCTATAGGATACCCCGTGGTAGAGGATGCTGGGATCGTGGCCAACAGCCCCAATCCCTACGACGACATTGAGGTGATCACGACGCTCCTGGACGAGACTGGCGCTCTGTTGGAGCGGATCTCCTCGGGACGGCGGGACGCGCTTGGCTGGTTTCCCTATGGCGCCAGGGTCCACTTGGCTCCCGGGGTTCGGACAGCGCGTCTAACATGGCTCCTGCATCACCGGGGCGTCCTCAAGGGCAACGACGGGGCAGTAGACGACCTCTACATGGGGATCGGGCTGAGGCAGGAGCCCCACAAGCGCCTCGGCGGGAATCTCCTTGAGAACGCGGGCGGTGAAGACAACGCCGTGACACCCTGGGAGGGCAACGGCTGGGTGCGCGCGCTGGACCTCGACTTCATGGGCCCTTGGGGGATCATGTTCTTTCCAGCCTCAGCCCGATCAGGCAGGGGGATGTTCACCGTGGGCGCGTGGCCCGCAGGCCGTAACCCAGCGGGAACAGGAACCTGGG
>CAYOTU010000019.1:0-8643 GCA_964406905.1 uncultured Myxococcales bacterium
TCGGACGACAAACCCGGCTTCAAGGTGGATCGTACCCAGCGGAACGACTGCCGCTACTGGTGGTACGACGAGACCATGAAATCCTGGCGGAACCCCTGCCAGGAGGTCCCCGCCCCCTCTTCGATGAAGAAGCACGGCGACATTCGCTATAACTTCCTCTACTGGATCGGTGAGGACCAGACAGCGTCGCCCCTGGGCTATGGCCCCTCCGCAGCGGATCCGGACACCGGCGAGCTCTACCACGGCATCGCGCACATCTACGGCGGGGCTATGCGCGGGTACACCCAGTACGCCAAGGATCTTCTGGACCTGGCCACCGGCAAGCTGTCCCCTGAGGACATCGCCACGGCCCAGTACATCAAGGACTACATCGCTTCGCACCCGCCCGAGGGCGCGTACGACAGCCTGAACGCCGGCCTCGCGGATCCGATCCATAACCGGGACTGGGTCCGGGCCAAGGCCCTGGAGAACATCGAGCGGCGGCCAGCCATGAAGCGGCCCTGGCTGAATCCTGAGGAGAAGGTGCGCTTCGACGAGGAGCTTCAGTCCGACTTCGTAAAGCAGGTTTTCACCGATCCCGACTTTGCGCGAAAGGCCATGTTCGAAGCCCTCCCCGAGGGCCTCGATCCGGTCAGCGCCAAGGCCCGCATGTCCAAAGTCGAGGGGACCTGGATCGAGGATTTGATGATCAACAACGAGGTGGTGCGGGCCTTTGAGGCACAGGAGGACACCGGCGACACGGCCATGCCCCAGGCCCTGGACATGAGTATGATGTCCCCACTCAACTGGGGCTCCAAGGACTTCATCGAGAAGGAAAACAATCGCACCAAGCTCCTGGCCGATAACAACTACTTCTCCATGGATGCGTTGGAATCCGCGGAGCCCAACGTCCTGGGCACAGCGCTTAAGATTCGAGCGTGGTGCGAGGACGAGGCCCACTGGGCCGAGTACGACGTGCACAACGCGGACGACTGCGAGTACTGGGAGATGACCCAGCGGATGATGGACGGCGTCGTGATTCACGAGGTGGGCCACACCGTCGGCCTCCGCCATAACTTCATAGCGTCCACAGACGCGCATAACTACCAGGACGAGTACTACGATAAGCGGGAGCCCGGGTACCGCAAGTGTATCGTCGAGGGCGAGTACGGCTGCGTCTTCTTCAATCAGACCTGCAAGCTCGAGTGTACCTCGGACGCTGACTGCCTCCAGCCCGGCACCGCGTGCGTCGCCACGGTGATCGATGACGTCGACGTCAGCATCTGCATGGACAAGCACGGCGATGCGTCCGGCACCTGCTACGCGAAACAACCCAAGTTTTCCTACTGTGAGTCCGACGGCGAGTGCGTGGAAGCGCTGGGCTATGACGCGGCCAACGTCCGCTGCATGAAGACCGTGGAGCAGCGCTGGGGCCGTTGCGGCGCCCGCCTGATCAAGGACGCGAACTCAGGTGCGTGCCCAGTGGGCCTCATCTCCGACGCCAAGGGCTTCTGCATCAAGGACGACTCCTGCAACAAGGAGCTGGGAACCTGCCGCAAGGACGGCGGGGTGTCCTGCTCCGACGACGCAGCCTGCCAGGCGGTCTTCGAGACGGTCCAGTCCGAACCGGTCCTCTCCCCGGTCTTCGGCCTCGAGCCCCGGGCTCACCTGACCCAGGCCGAGGCGGAGAATGGCCGTACCGAGTACCAGTACAGCTCCCTGATGGACTATGGAGGTACGGTTAACTTTGATTTGCACGGCCTCGGCAAGTACGACATCGCCGCGCTCAAGTTCGGGTACGGCGAGCTGATCGAGACCTACACGGACAAGCGCCGCCTGGAGCGCGCCCTCAAGGACGTGAACGAGGTCTGGTCCAACGACACCATCGAGCAGACCTCGGACTTTGTCTACGACACAGAGATTCACGCCTACCTGATTTTCCACCAGTTCCTTACCCTCAATGACTTCATCGGCGTGAAGGAGAACCTGAGCCGTATCAACGTGCCCTACCAGAAGGCGCGGCTCGAGTACGATATGATCCTCTCCTGGAACCGCGGCCTCTACGACCGCACCTACTTCATCGTGCCCTACAAGGCCCGCTACGACGGCTGGCGCGGATCTTTCAGTACCTACGTCTTTGATTTGGGCGTGGACTACCTGGAGATGCTGAATCATTCCTGGTCAAAGCTCCACGACTACTACGTATACGACGCGTTCAAGCGGGAGCGCTGGGGCGCATACCGGGGCGGTAATCCTCTGGGTTACTACAACAGGATCCTCAGCCGCTGGCTGCCGGTGCTCCAGGACGCGGGCCGGATGTACGGCCTCTACTGGAACATGTTCCGCCCGTACCCTGACACACGGGAGATCTACTTCAACAACCGGAACGCGATGGGGACCGTGCGGGAGGCGGCCGACTACGCGATGAACCAGCTCATCACATTGTTGTCCTCGCCCGCGCCTGGCTCCTACACCGTGGTGGACCAGGGCACCCCGAACGCGCGCTACGTCAACTTCAGCTACGACATGGGCAAAGAGGGGAGCCAGTTGGACATTCCCCTCGGTGACGGCAAGTTCCCTTACACCAGCTACTACAAAGACGCTGGCTACTACGCGTTCGACCACGCCATGTGGATCGGCTCCTTCTGGGAGAAGATAGCGGCCTTGCAAACGCTCACGGATTCCACGGCTTACTTCCTGGGCGACTACATCGGCGAGCAGATTGACGTGGGCGTCGGGACCTCCATCGGGTTCAACACCACCTACTACACCCCGATCACCAACCTCCTGGCCGGGATGATGGTGGACGACATGAGCCACTACGCGCAGTACGTCGAGGACGGCCAACTCCGGTCCTTTGACTTCCTGCATCCCTGGGAGGCCGAAGGTCTGCCGAAGGTAATGCCCTCCATCGACGGCATCTCCTACAAGGCCTACCTCGGGATCTACGGGTTCACCTACATCCCCGGCGGCTTTGACCCGGGCTTCGTCGACTCCCTCAGGATCTGCCTGAAGGGCAACGGCTCCTGCTTTGAGATGGCCCAGGGTGCGTTCGCACCGGACGTGGTCGAGTTTACCGACCCATGGAGCAAGAAGACCTATCGAGCCTGGACGACCAACTACGACAACACACGGATCAACGCGGCCTACGACCTCCTCACCCGGGCCAACGAGATCCGGATCCTCTACGAGGAGCACGAGTGGGGTGAGTCGGTCGAGACCGACATCACCAAGACCGAACACGAACAGGAACTCCATAAGGTCGTTGAACTTGCGGATATGATTTACACCCTCTGCGAGCTCTTCAGCGAGCTGAACTACTAGGAGGTGGAGAGATGAAAACTATGAAGCACATTCGTCTCCTGGTTGTTGGCGCCGCTGTCCTTGCAGTCCTCTCGGGCTGCGCTCAGGATGCTGGTGAGATCGACCGCACCCAACTCAATGTTTTCAGCAAGCAGGATCTTGAAGGTGAGTGGTATTTCCGTCAGACCACCCTCTCGACGCCCTACTCCTCGGGATACACCTTCGAGGGTGATACCGGAAAAACCGAGCGCGGCATCTTCGAGATCCAGGAGAACAACCTGTACCTCTTCCGGACTTATGAGTTTACGCTGAACTCCCAGACGGCCGGCATGAAGTCCGACGTGGACACGCCCCTTCTCGTTTGGCTGGCCGATGCGAAGGAGGAGTGGACCTCGGATCCCTATCAGGCCCGTGACAAGAAGTTCGCGGTGGGTACAGCGCTTGATGGCGCAGACCTGGCGTGCGGCCGACGCTCGGGCAAGCACGAGTGGTGCCAGGAGCAGGCCGCCAACGGTTTGGCTTACTGCGGCCACGAGGAGTCTATGGCCTACGACAAGCGGACCAAGGATAACGCTGTATGCGTGACCCCGACCCGCCTTGTGTTCAAGGGCGCACCCCTTGCTGTCTTCCCCATCAGCTCTCACTTCGACATCCGGTACGAGTACAACTCCGGCACCGGCGAGAAGACCAACGTCCTGGTGGAGAACAGCTCCGACCTCTTCTGGTACGAGCGCGAGTTCATGCGGGTAGACTGGGCCACCACGAAGGTCGACAACTTCAGCTTCAGCCTCGGCGGCGTTCTCGGTGATGTCAGCGTTACCCTCTTTGAGGGAGACACAGCGCCCGAGGGCAACGAGTTCCGCATGTTCCGCGACGAGGAGGATACCCCCACCTACTTCGACTATGTGGGCAAGTACATCTTTGCTGCGCCGACGACGTGGTACGAGTACTGGGACGACTACATCCCGATCTGCTTCTTCTATCCCTGGTACACGGGCGGCGTCTACGAGTGCGTGTCCGAACAGATCGAGATTCGCACAGCGTTCATGAAGGTGGACCCGAACGACACCTACGTGCCCCTCAAGTACGATGACCACATGATGGACAAGTTCGGCTTCTTCCGCGCCGAACGGAAGTGGTGGAGCGAGCACTACGATGTCACCTACTCCGGCGTTCTCCGGTATGTGAACCGCCATGATATCTGGGAGAAATGGATCCTTAAGAGTGACGGCACACCTGACTACGCCAAGATGACCCCGAAGCCCGTGGTCTACTACCTCAACCGCTCCTTCCCCCGGGAACTTGTTGCCGAGATCGTGGACATGTCCCGAGAGTGGTCCAAACCCCTCGACGACGTCGTCATCCACTACAAGGGTGCGAACGGTGTGCCCGCCAGCGGCATGTTTGTGGTCTGCGAGAACAACAACCAGACAGCGCAGGACGCGGCGGACGCGGGTTTACCCACAGCGGAGACCGACCCGTCGCTCTGCAAAGACATGGACTTTGTCAAGTACCACGGCGACCTGCGCTACAGCTTCGTCCACGCGGTGAACGAGCCCAACGGCTACGGCCTCCTTGGCTACGGACCGCCCTCCTACGATCCACTCACGGGTAAAATCATCAGCGGCAACGCGCACATCTACACTGCGACGATGCTGCGGCAGGCCAACTACGCGGCAGATGTCGTTGAGTACCTGGCCGGCGCCAATGACTACATGACCACAGCGGAGGGCTGGAACAAAGAGGACGACATCTACGCGACGAAGCTGTCCGTCAACGGGCAGCCACCCCCCGGGAGCATCGAAGAAGCCCAGGCGCGGATCCGCGACGCTGTTTCTCACAAGGTCGAGACCCGGATGAAGTACGTGGGTATGGAGCGGAGCGACGCTGACTGGGCCCGCATGCGTATGAACATGGTCAGGAACGATCCTGAAATCGAGGCGAAGCTCCTGGACAAGTCATTCCGCGCCTTGCAAAAGGACCCCACCCTGGGCTTGCATGCAGATCTTTCTACGGATCAGATCGAGAAGATGGCCCTGCGCAACTGGGCAAACGATTACGGATACCAGCAGAAGATGGACATGTTCAGATACTACGCGAAGCAGAACATGTTCCGCGAAGAGTTTATGGACGGCGCGATAGCCGGCCGTGTCTGGGACTGGAAGGCGCGCTACGACACCGAGATCTGCGCAGCGGTTACGGCAGCGGTCGAGGACGGGCAAGACCTGGCGTTCAACATGGACGAGTTCGACCTGCTCAAAGAGGAGTGTCCTCCGTCCATGGTCGGTCTGACCCGTGATCCCGACGTTACACCGATCCTGTCCAACGTGCAGCCCTATAACCCCATGGCCCCCATGCCCGGCGACGTCTGCACCGAGGTTGATCAGGGTTCGTACACGGGCACCTACTGGCTCAACGCCTGCACCGTCACCAAGTTGGGGCTCCAGATCTCCAACCAGCTCATCAAGTCCATGGAGGACAACCAGTGGACCTACTGGACCCCCTCTCCCTGGCTTGGGAACACCAAGGAGCCCGCGATAGCGGCCGCGCAGGACGTGGTCAAGGGTGAGATGGAGCGCCTGAGGGCTGAGATGATCGAGAGCTTTATGGGCGAGATCATGTTCTCGGTCAGCATCCACGAGGTGGGCCACACCCTGGGCCTGCGCCATAACTTCGAGGGCTCCACCGATGCGATAAATTTCCCGCAGAAGTTCTGGGATTTGAAGGTCACCAAGAACGGCGCGGGCACCTACCAGCCGGTCAACCTCTTCCAGCGGGAGACCGAGCACCAGCAGCGCCAGAAGCTCCGTGAGTTGCAGTATTCATCCATCATGGACTACGGCTCGAAGTTCAATGACCAGTGGCATGGTCTCGGCGCGTACGATCGGGCTGCAATCAAGTTCGGCTACGGCGGCCTCGTGGAGGTCTTCAAAGCCGCGCCCGACCTGAACGCGTGGGCAGAGTACCTAGAGGATCCGGACGTCAACGGGTATCCTGAGCTCATGGCGCCGGTGCTGCGGGACCGCTCCGAGTTGGAGACCCTCTCCAAGCGTATTCACTACACCGAGATGCCCAACGTCTTCGGTAGCGTTGACGCCATCTATGATCGGACGGACACCGAGTGGGGCGGCTTCGACGCCGCGCCCACCGACGAGGTTCCCTACCGCTTCTGTTCCGACGAGCTGGCGGGCCGGACCCCGACCTGCAATGTCTGGGACGCTGGCGTGGACGCGTACGAGATCACGATAAACACCATCGACGACTACTGGTGGTACTGGATCTTCTGGGGTCACTGGCGCCAGAGCCTGATGTTCAGCCACGACGGCTACTCGAACCGGGTGCTCAACGCGTTCAAGCGGATTCAGGCCCAGTTCCAGTGGTGGGCGGTGGACTACCTGCGCTTCAACCATGACGACTGGTGGGAGAAGAAGTTCGGCATCCCGTGGGAGGAAGATCCCAAGGGCGGCCTTACGGGGTCCATGGGGACGCTGGAGGGCTTCAAGACCCTCATGGAGGTTTTCGCCATCCCGCAGGGCAGCTATCCCGGCGTGCAGTTCTACGGCTTCAACGCGGAGAGGCAGCGATACGAGACCGTTACCAGTTACAACCGCCAGCAGCTTCAGAACTATTTCGTCCTCGAAGAGAACATGGGCAAGTTCTCAGCGCGGCCTCTCTACCCGTCGTATACCTTCCTGGCGGAGATGATGCTGCCGTCAGCAGGCGGTGCGATCTACGACCGCCTCCACGCTTTCTCGACCTTGACGGATCCGACCACGGACTTCCTGAACATCGATGAGTTCCCGGACAACCGTCGGTACCTGATCAGCTACTACACCTTCTTCCCGAACAAGATGCTGCGGCTGCTCGGCGGCCTCACCACCCACCGGGAGGAGGTCTACGCGGCCTGTGTCGTCGAGGACGAGGACGGCAGGCCGGTCACCCTGAAGACCCGGGATCCGGGCAACCTGGACGACCCCAACTTCTGCGCGGACGGCCACTACCTCGAGCCCGAGCCGGTGGACTACGACTTCCCCACCACTTGGTACCGGATCCCGATGCTGGCGGCCTACTACGGCATGAGCCTGATGATCAACGACTACGATCGCCGGTTCATGGACACCACCCGCATCTTCGTTAAGGGCCACGAGGACGCTATCGACCTCCCCGAGGGCATGGTCTGCTCAACCGTTCCTGATCCGGACGCGGACTGCGTCGAGTTCGCTGATCCTTTCAGCGGGAAGATTTACGTGGCATACAAGTCCGGCGACGGCGAGACTTTTGACACCGCATTCCACTTGGTCAACGAGGCCCTGACAATCCTGGGCCAGTACGCCAGCGTCGAGGAACTCCAGGAAGACTACGAGTTCGGCGAAGGCGAGCTGCAGCGGATGATCGGCCTCCTTGAGCTGATCCGCGGCATGCACAAGCAGTACGATTATACCGAGATCCAGCTGTAGGACCGCCCTCCTCAGGTTCGGCTACCACCGTCCCAACCTCGGCACAGCACTACCTCACCCTTCGTCGGGCTTGTCCACGCCGTTGAGCGTGTCCACCACTGCCAGAACGTCTCCGACGCTGTAGAAGTCCACAGTGACGAAGTTTGGGATGTGACCTGTCTCCTCCCAGCACCCCATGGCTCGATCCAGGAAGAAAGGGTTGAAGTTCACAGTCGCTGCCTGGGATGGTTCGGGGAGGGGGTCTGCCACGAAGTGGTTGAGGATGAAGAGGGGGTTGTCTGGCGAACCCCGGTTGATCTCGCAGGTCAGGTCTTCGGGCACTTTGTTACTCCAGTCCGTCTCAAAGGCCTCGGTCCATGTGTAAAGAATCCATGGGTGGTCAGCGCCCCCGTCAGGGCCCAGGACCACGACCCGGTTCCCCGCGTCGATCATCTTCCCCAGGGTGGGCCAGGGGGTCCCCGCCGGGTGCGTAAAGGCCAACTCCAGCAGGCCGCTAGCGTCCATCGCTGCCTCGATGTCCTCGTTGTCGATGTAGTTCTCGAGGATCAGGGTGATCACCGCGGCGGGGTGAGCATCGAGAAAGACGCGAAGCTCTATGAGGCCATCGACCAGGGTGCGCCTGCCCCAGAAACATTTGTCGTGGCAGAGGGAAGGAGTGCCGTCGTCGTCATAGTGCAGGTCCAGCATCAGCCCCCGGACCCCGTCGTCGAGCTGCCGGGTCATTGAGTAGAGATGGTTGGGGGGCCAGAACGTATCCTCCTCGTTCGCGAACGCGTTGTGGGTACACGCGTGGGCCACCTCGTCGAAGCGCCGGTCGCAGAGGAGGGGAGAGCCGTTGCACGAGCGATCGGGGACCACTTCAGCGGGGACATCGGGGACGAGGTCGGGGACGAGGTCGGGGACG
>CAYOTU010000019.1:8743-16660 GCA_964406905.1 uncultured Myxococcales bacterium
TCGGGGACGAGGTCGGGGACGAGGTCGGGGACGTTCTCCGTCATGTCGAGATCCGGGAACACCAGCTTCTCAGGGCCGCACGCGGCCGAGAGCAGGACAACGAGGAAGACAGCGGTGCGAACACTCATGGCGACGCCGAGGGTTCGGGCTCAACTACCAGGGATTCGACACGCGCGTATCCGTCAGCGAGGACCCGGTACACGGCCACCGGCGACAGGCCGACGTCCCGGATGTGCCGCAGGTACGCGGGCAGATCCCGGGACCGACAGCCCAGCACCATGCCGCAGTCCGTGGCGATGGCCGTGGGCTTGGGGAGGACATCCACCCAGAGTCCCGCTGCCCGGACCCGGTCCTCCACCGCGAGGATGTCATGGATCGACGGAAGGACGACGAGGATCTGGGCCATCATCGGCAGATGTCCCCCAGCGCGGTCAGCGCGGCGTCCACTGCGTCGGTCCCGTTCTCCGGGCCGAACGAGAGGCGCAGGGTGCCCCCGGGGAAGGTGCCGAGGGCCCGGTGGGCCCAAGGCGCGCATTGGAGGCCGGCCCTTCCGAGGATCCCGTGCTCACGCTCCAGACGGAGCGCCGCTGTCCCCGGGTCGAGGCCGTCCAGGTCCAGGCCGAAGACAGCAACCCGGTCCCTCGGCTCAGCGGGGCCGAGGACCCGTACCCGGGGGAGCGCTCGCAGGCCCTCCAGGAAGCGTAGCGAGATCTCCTCCTCCCGGATACGCCGCGCGGCGTACCCTGTCTCCTCAAACACTGCAAGGGCAGCGGCGAGGCCCGCTATCCCGGGGAGGTTCTGGGTGCCGGCCTCGTAGATGTCAGGCAGGAACCCGGGTTGGACGTCTTGCTCAGATCGGGACCCGGTCCCCCCATGGATCAGCGGCTCCGGCAAAGGCGCGGTCGGCGAGAGCACGAGGACCCCGATCCCCTGCGGGCCCCGGAGGCCCTTGTGCCCCGACACGGCCAGGTAGTCGATGCCGAGGCCGTCCACGTCGAAGGGGAGATGCCCCGCTCCCTGGGCCGCGTCCACCAGGAGGGGCACCCCCAGAGTAGCGTCCCGGAGCCCGGCGAGATCCTGGATCGTGCCGGAGACGTTGGAGACATGGTTGACAACGGCCAGGGCAGCGCCGGTCGCGGCCCTGCCGAAGGCCTCGGAATCCACGCGTCCCTCAGCGTCAGTCCCGATCACCTCCACGGTGACCCCGCGCCCGGCCTCCAGGGCACGCAGGGGCCGGGCGACCGCGTTATGCTCCATCGCTGTTGTTACGACGCGATCCCCGGGCCGCAGGATCCCGAAGAGGACCGTGTTTATTGCAGCCGTGCATCCGGACGTGAAGACCACCCGACGAGGGTCCTCCACGCCGAAATGACCGGCCAGGGCCGCCCGGGCTCGGAAGACGATACGCGCAGCGTCCAGGGATGCCTGATGGCCGCTCCGGCCAGGGTTGGCCGCGGCCAGGGCCGCGGTCATGGCCGAGGCGACTTCCGGAGCCCGGGGCTGCGCTGTGGCCGCGTGGTCCAGATAGAGCATTACCATCTACAGCCTGATCAGATGTTCCGCGCTGTTCTGGCGGGACAGAATCTCGAGCATGTTCGAGGGCCGCCCCACGGCCAGCACATCCCTCAGGTGAAACCAGTCGAGGCAGGTGCCGCAACAGAGAATCTCCACCCCCCGGGACTCCAACTCCCGCAGCGCGTCCAGAACATCGGAGCCCTCGCAGCAGACGCGCACCCCCGTGTTCATGAAGAGGAACGTGTCAGGCAAGGGGTCAAGGGCTCCCAGGGTCTTCACCGCGGAGCGCATGAGGACCGCGCCCAGCTCATCGTCTCCCGAACCGACTCGATCCGAGCCGATGAAAATCGTCGCTCCCATGTTCTCCGTCCTCCCTTCACCGCTGTTCACGCGGGCCATCCTGTTATATAGGAGTCGGGGAGCCAAGCAAAGAGGGGAACGCCATGACCTTTGGACCTAGACGCGGCGCGATTATCGACATCGAGGATGAGACGGCGCTGCTGGACGACGACCTCCGGGCCATCGAGGTCCTTGACCAGTATTACCGGGTCCTCTGCGCCATGCAGTACAACTACGTCCCGACATCAGGACATCCGGGGGGCTCGATTTCCTCGGGGCGCATGGCCGCGGGCCTCCTCTTCAAGGGGATGGACTACGATCTGGCCGACCCGGATCGGGACGACGCGGACATGATCGTTTACGCGGCCGGGCATAAGGCCCTGGGCCTCTACGCGTTGTGGGCCCTCCGGGATGAAGTGGCGCGCCTGGCCGCGCCGCACCTTCTCCCCGATGACCCCGCGCAGCGGCTACGCCTGGAGGATCTCCTGGGATTCCGCCGCAACCCCACCGCTATGACCCCCCGCCTCCGCCAGAAGAGGGTGAAGGCCCTCGACGGGCATCCCACTCCAGCGACCCCGTTCATCCGCCTGGCGACGGGCGCGTCAGGGGCAGGCCTACCCGCGTCCGTCGGCCTCGCCATGGCGGCCCGGGACATTTTCGGTATGGACGCACCCCGGGTCCACGTCATCGAGGGAGAGGGAGGCCTGACCCCGGGCCGAGCATCCGAGGCCCTGGCCGCAGCGGGGACAGCGTCACTCGACAACCTCGTGCTTCATGTGGACTGGAACCAGGCGTCCATCGACTCGGACCATGTCTGCCGGGAGGACGACACGCCCGGCGACTACGTCCAGTGGGATCCAGCAGAGCTTGCGTATTTCCACGACTGGAACGTGATCCGGGTGTCCGACGGAGCAGACCTCCGGCTGGTCCTGGCAGCGCAGCGCAGAGCCCTGGTCCTGAACAACGGGCAGCCCACCGCTGTGATCTACCGCACGGTCAAGGGCTGGCGCTACGGCATCGAGGGCCGCGCGTCCCACGGTGCGGGACACGACCTGTGCAGCGAGGACTTCTACGCGGCGTTGGCCCCCCTCGGAGAGGCAGCGGAGCTTCCCCGCTGCCAGGGGAACCCCTGCCGCGGCGGCGCGAATCCCGACGTCCTCGAAGCCTGTCACTGGAAGGCCCTCGTCGCTATCCGCCGGGCCCTCAAGACCGAGACCGACGCGGTGACACGCCTCGGCGTAGGTCTGCGTCAGGCCCAGGCGCGGCTCCAGGCCCGAACGCGGCGGCCCCGGAAGGACGCACCTCGGCGGGCAAATATCTTTGCAGCGGCCGCTACGAGCGAGGTCCCGGACGGCGTGATCCCTACGCCGGGGACCGAGGCCACCCTGCGGGGCGCGCTGGGGAACGCGCTGGGGCACATGAACCGGGTCAGCCGCGGTGCTGTGATCGTAGCGGCCGCGGATCTCCTGGACTCCACCAGCCTGCGTAGGTCCGCGGCGGGCTTCCCGGACGGCTTCTGGAATGCGCGCACCAACCCCGGGGCCCGGATCCTGGCAGCGGGCGGGATCTGCGAAGACGCCATGTCCGGGATCCTCGCAGGCCTGTCGAGCTTCGGTCGCCACCTGGGGGTCGGTTCCTCCTACGGAGCTTTCCTCGCACCCCTTGGACATATCTCAGCGCGCATCCACGCTATCGGACAGCAGGCCCGGCAGGACCGACTGCCACGCGCCCACGACCCCGTCATTCTGGTTTGTGGTCACGCGGGCCTGGGGACCGGAGAGGACGGCCCCACCCACGCGGATCCCCAGGCTCTCCAACTTCTCCAGGGAAATTTTCCATCGGGAGCATTGATCACCCTGACCCCATGGGAGCCCCAGGAGGTCTGGCCACTCCTCGCTGCCGCGCTGACGGCCCGGCCCGCTGTCATCGCACCCTTCGTAACCCGCCCAGCGATGCCGGTCCTGGACCGGGCCGCCCTGGGCCTGGCCCCGGCCGACGCGGCGGTGACGGGTGTCTACCGCGTCCGAGCCGCAGAGGGCGACGGGGACGGTGTCGTCCTTCTCCAAGGCAGCGGCGTGGTCTATGAATTCGTGCAATCGGCCCTGCCGGCGCTACTGGCAGACGGCCTTGACCTCCACGTCTACGTGGTAGCATCGGAGGAGCTGTTCTCGAGCCTCCCGGCCGAGGAGCAGGACAGGATCTACCCCCCAACCCACGCGGCCCGGGCCATGGGAATCACCGGCTTCACCCTCCCGACCCTCTACCGCTGGGTCACGTCCCCCGCTGGCCGCGCTGCGTCCCTCCATCCGTTCAAGAACGGCCGATTCCCGGGGTCGGGTCAGGCCTCCGCTGTCTTCGTCCAGGCGGGCTTGGACGGCGCCGCGCAGGCGCACGCGATCAGCGAGCATGTAAGAGGAAGGTGATTGCCCTCTCCGCCATTTTCGCCTAGTCTCCCACCATGAATCTCTCGGCACAAGTTCGTGGCAGGGTCTGGACATTCCCGGATCTGCGCGCCGTGATGGGCAAGGCCAACGAGCTGAAGAGCGGGGATGTGTTGGCCAGGGTGGCCGCTGAGAACGCCACGGAGCGGGTGGCCGCGCGGCGGGTCCTGGCGGACCTCCCCCTGTCCGTGCTGCGGGAGCACCCAGCGGTGCCCTACGAGGAGGACGAAGTCACCCGCTTGATTCAGGACGATTTGGACGAGGGGGTCTACGCGCAGCTCCGGGGCTGGACCGTGTCCCAACTCAGGGAACACATCCTCTTACCTGGGACCACTGGCGCAGATCTGCTGCGCCTGGGCCGCGGCCTCACCAGCGAGAGCATCGCCGCGGTCGCTAAGCTCATGACCAACCTGGATCTGATCACCGCGGGGGCCAAGATCCGGGTGGTGACCCACGCGAACAGCACCCTCGGCCTGCCGGGGCGTTTTTCAGTACGCCTCCAACCAAACCATCCAACGGACGACCCCCAGGGGATGCTGGCCTCCACCATGGAGGGGCTGGCCTACGGCAACGGCGACGCGCTGATCGGAGTCAACCCGGTGACGGACACGCTGGAAGCCACGGTGGCGATCCTGGAGCGCCTCCACGAATTCACCCGTAGCTGGGGGATCCCCACCCAGCACTGCTGCCTGACCCACGTGACCACGGGCATGGAGGCCCTGCGCCGCGGCTGCCCCATGGACATCCTCTTCCAGAGCCTGGCGGGCTCCGAGGTCTCCTGCAACGCGTTCGGGATCACCAACCGGATGCTCGAAGAGGCCCGGGCTATGATCAAGGAGTTGGGCACTTCCACGGGTCCAAACCAGATGTATTTTGAGACGGGGCAGGGCTCCGAGCTCTCCAGCGGCGGGCACAACGGCTGGGACCAGCTCACCATGGAGGCCCGCTGCTACGGCCTCGCCCGGCACTTCGAGCCCTTTATGGTGAACACCGTGGTGGGTTTCATCGGCCCCGAGTACCTCTACGACGGCAAGCAGGTTACCCGGGCGGGCCTCGAGGATCACTTCATGGGCAAGCTCCACGGCCTGCCCATGGGCTGCGACGTCTGCTACACCAACCACATGGAGGCGGATCAAAACGATATCGAGAACATGGCCGTGCTACTGGCCACAGCGGGTGTGAACTTCTTCATGGGCTTGCCCATGGGGGATGACGTGATGCTCAACTACCAGTCCACCAGCTTCCACGACAACGCCGCAATTCGTGAGCTCCTGGGCCTCCGTCCCACTCCGGAGTTTGAGGCCTGGATGGAGCGGATGGGGCTGATGGCCGACGGCCGCCTGACCATGGCAGCCGGGGATTCGAGGATCTTCTTATGACCGACGACACCCGCATTCGCGACATCGTTCGCCTGATCGTCGAGGAAGAGGCTAAGGCCCTGGACACGGGACCAAAGGCCCCGGAGCCCAGGACGCCGGCGGACGCGGGCCTCGCCAAGCGGGTCGCCGGCTGGCTGGGGGCTGATATGCCCCTGCCCCCAGCGGTCGGGGACTGGCGAGCCACCACGAGCCGTGAGGGCTATCTGGCAGCTTCCCCGGCACGCCTTGGCGTGGGGCGGGCGGGCTCCCGGCTGCGCACCGACACGGCCCTTGAGTTCCTCGCTGACCACGCGGCGGCCCGGGACGCTGTCGTGTCGGAGATAACAGAGTCCATGATGGACGGGCTCGGTTTCATCCATCTCCACAGCGCAGCCGCGGACAAGCGGGAGTTCCTGGTGCGTCCGGACCTGGGCCGCCGCCTCTCAGTGGACGCTGTCGCAGTGGTGGGCAGGGAGGCCCAGCGGAGCCCGAGGGTCCAGATCGTGGCCGTGGACGGCCTGAGTGCCACCGCGATCAACGTGAACCTGCCCAGGATCTACCCCGGTCTCGCGGCTGAGCTGGCGCGGCGGGGGATACGTGTCGGCACACCCTTCGCTGTGACCAACGGGAGGGTCGCAGCGGGGGACGACGTGGCCCGTCGCACGGGCGCGGAGCTTCTTGTCACCCTGGTGGGGGAGCGGCCCGGGCTCAAGACAGCGGAGTCCATGGGCGCGTACATTACCTACATGCGGGTGAAGAGCTTCAACGAGGCCATGCGCTACGTGGTGTCCAATATCCACGATGGTGGGTTGAGACCCGATGAAGCGCTGGCTCAGATTGCGGAGCTTTGTGAAAAGAGCCTGAGGGAGCGGAAGACCGGCGTGGACTTCAACCAATGATCCTTGAGCCCATCAAGCCAGCGGTCCTCGCTACCCGGGTGATCCCCCAGGTAGCGAAGCAGCTCGCCAAAGAGCTGGGCCTGACGTCCCATCAACGCAGCGTCGGCATGATCACCTGTACCATCGACGACTGCCTCTACGCTGCCCTTGACGAGGGTACCAAAGCCGCGGCTGTGGACGTGGTCTACGCGAAAAGCTTCTACGCGGGTTCGGCCCACGCGTCGGGCCCCTTCTCCGGGGAGATAATCGGAATCTACGCTGCCGAGGACCCTGAGATCGTATCGAGCGGCCTTCAGGCCGCGTTGAACTACCTGACCAACAAAGCCTGGTTCTACAGCGCTGATGCGAACAACGAGCTGGGCTTCTTCCCCCACGTGATCCCCAGCGTGGGCCACTATCTGGCCGCACAGGCGGGGGTCGAGCCCGGCACCCCCATGGCCTACCTCATAGCGCCGCCCATGGAGGCTGTCCTGGCCCTGGATCAGGCCCTCAAGGCCGCGGACGTGGAGATGAAGGTCTTCTGGGCCCCGCCCTCGGAGACCAACTTCGCGGGCGGCCTCCTGGTGGGAGACCTACCCGCGGTGGAGGCCGCGGCAGCCGCGTTCCAGGAGACGGTCCTTGACCTGGCAGCGACCCCCCGCCGCATCGACCCGGCGCCCTCGGTCGAGGCGCTGACCGAGCGGTTGGGATCGGCGACGGCGACGTCAACGGCAACGTCAACGGCTCCGTACCGGATTCACGGATCGGGACTCGAGCTCAATGAAAAACCGGCAGGGTACACGCACCTGCTGGACAACCATTCCCTGGTGCGCAAGGACCACCCGGTGATCCGGTTGCGGGGGCGCTTTGACCTGCTCCAGGCCCAGGTAATCGACGCGGCAGTGACCGCGGGCGCGGAGGGCCACGACGACGTCCGAAAAGAGCTGTCCGAGGTGCTCCGGTACCTGAGGGACCTCCTGGCCGCGGAGGTCACGGGCCGTCCGGTGCCCGAGCTGACCATCGCGGGGTTCAGCGGCGACGAGCTGCACAGCATCTCCCACGACACGACCCGCTACCTGGGCGTGGGCTGGGTCCTCCCAGAACCGACCATGGGAGCCGCGGTGGCCAAGCTCAATCTCCTGCGGGCCCAAGCCCGGGAGACAGAGCTGGCCGCGCTGGATGCCCTGGGAACGGGTGACCACATGGCCCCAGCGGAGCGAGATCGCCTCTTGCACGGCCTCAACCGTCTCTCCAACGCACTCTATGTCCTTACCTGTAAGCTGGTCGGTCGCGTCAAGAACAAATAGTTGTCTGTGGGAGGGGCTTTCTAGCTAAGGGTCGGCGCAGGAATAACTTCCCAGTTTCTCGGGTGTCGAGGCGCCTCGC
>CAYOTU010000020.1:0-16604 GCA_964406905.1 uncultured Myxococcales bacterium
AGGTGTTCTGACTTGCCTGCCCCCGGGGGTTCCATGCTTCAACGTCTTGGCCTCGCCCTTCTTCTCCTCACCATACCCGCGCCCGCCGCGGCCAACGACGGCTGCACCGCGACCACGACACCGGGCTGCGGTGGCTGCGTCTGCGAGTCCTGCGTCTGCGGCCAGGACGACTACTGCTGCTCCACCGCGTGGGACGACCTCTGCGTGGACGCGTGCCAGAACATCTGCGGCGGCTGTGGCGGTGGCGGCGGCGGCGCTTGCGGGAACGTCTCCTTCCAAGGCTGTTGCCAGGGCCAGGTCGTGATGTTCTGTCTGGACGACTCCTTACAGCAGATCGACTGCTCCGAGGCGCCCTCCTGCGGCTGGAACGCAGCAGAAGGCTACTACGACTGCCAGACAACCGGGACGCCCGATCCCTCGGGCATGTGTCCCATGGCATGCGGCGGTGGGACCTCCCCGATCTGCGGCAACGGGATCTGTGAGGCAGGTGAAAACACGGGGACCTGTCCCCAGGACTGCGGCGGTACCTGCACCCCGGCCTGCGGGGACAAGGAGTGCGGCGACGACGGCTGCGGTGGATCCTGCGGCGTCTGCCCCGAACCCGGCTTCTGTAACTACCTTGGGCAATGCGAGGGTTCCTGCGTCAAGGAATGCCAGGGCAAGGACTGCGGCCCCGACGGCTGTGGCGGCCAGTGTGGCGCCTGCGGCATCGGGGAAACCTGTGACGAGGCCACGGGCCTCTGCGGGCAGGGCCCCGAGGAGTGCGTCCCCGACTGCATCGGTAAGCAATGTGGCCCCGACGGCTGCGGCGATGTCTGCGGAGAGTGCCCCTACGAGCTGGCCTGCGCGGAGAACGGCCTCTGCGTAGACCCCGACTGCGCCCCGGACTGCGCGGGGGTTGTGTGCGGAGACGATGGCTGCGGTGGTTCCTGCGGCCTCTGCCCCGATGGGACCTGGTGCAACGGGTCGGTCCTATGCGAGGCCGGTGAATCGCCGAGGGAAGAAGCGGACGCCGGGACACCCTACGGCAACGAATGCCCCCCCGGGCAATCCCTTCTCTACGGCAAGTGTATCGCCGTAGGAAACGAGTCAACGAACGACAGCGGCGGGGGCTGCGGTGCGGGTCCGGGATCCGCACCTCTCTGGGCCCTCCTCTTGCTCCTCCCGGCTCTCCGGCGAAGGATCAGAGTTACTGATTGAGGCTGGGATCGAAGCGCGAACCTGTCAGGAATACCTTGCCCATTTCGAGGGTCTTGGAGGCCCGGATCAGGACCTCCGTACACCAGCGCTCGGCCCGGAGCCTATGGTCCAGACGGCCTAGCGCAGCGCTGAACACGGGGAGGAGTGCAGCGTCAGCGGCCGCGGGCACGAGCTGGGCCAGGCGGGCAAGGAGGGGACCGGCGGGTACCACCTCCTCTACCTTGAGCCAATGGCCCAGGTCTTCCTTGAGACTACCGAGATCCGGCGCTTCACCCGGGAAGAGCGCTTTGCCCGCCAGACGTTCGACGCGCGCGGCCAGGGGGAGCAGCCGCGCTGCGGGCCCCTTCGCCAGCCGGGAAGCGATGCCCAGGGGCGCCGCGTGCCGGACCGCTGTCCGCAGGTAAAGGTTTGAGCCGGCCTTGAGCTCCCGGCGCGCTTTCTTGCCAAAGGCGGCGCAGTCCAGGTCGTCAGGGACGCCATCCCAGGCCAGGATGAAGTTGAATGAGCTGGCCTCGAACTGGATCGATGCGTAGGGACGCGGGTCGAAGCCGAGGCGCCGACTGGTGCCCAGTACGGCCTGAGTTGCCTCCCGGAAACGCTCCATACGCCCGGAGTCCTGATCCACAACCATCACGGAGATGCCCCGACCGAGCATATCCGCAGCCAGGTCGGGGAAGCGCGCACCCAGGAAGAGGACGTTGCCGATGCGGTTATCGATCCAACTCAGGAGTGCGTCGAGGAGGGGCCGCTCGGCCGCTGCTCGAAGGGTGTCGTCGGCCATCGATACTTAGTCTCCCGTGATCCTGCGTTCGCTGATCTCTTCGAGGCAGCGGGCGAGGAAGTCGTCCACTGCCAGGACCCCGAGCTGCTCGTTTCCACGGGTCCGCACAGCCACGGTCCCGGCCGCTGCCTCCCGCTCGCCGACCACGAGTTGATAGTTGATCCGGTCGAGCTGGGCCTCTCGAATCTTCTTGCCAACGGTCTCGTTGCGACGATCCAGCTCTGCCCGGAGCCCCGCGGCTTTCAGGCGAGCCACGACCTCCTCCCCGTAGGAAAGGAACGCGTCGGAGACGGGGATCACCCGCACCTGCCGGGGGGAAAGCCAGAGGGGAAACTTGCCAGCGTAGTGCTCGATGAGGATCCCGATGAAGCGCTCGAGGCTTCCCAGGATCGCCCGGTGGATCATGACGGGCTGGTGACGATGACCGTCGGCGCCTTCGTAGGTCAGGTTGAACCGCTCCTCGGAGGGGAGCGAGAAGTCCACCTGGATCGTACCGCACTGCCAGGAACGGTTCATGCAATCGCGTATATGGAAGTCAATCTTGGGGCCGTAGAAGGCGCCGTCCCCCGCGTTTATCTTGTACTCCAGCCCCAACCTCTTCAGCGCTGCCCCGAGGGTCGCCTCGGCGAGATCCCAGACAGCGTCCGCGCCGATGCGCTTCTCAGGCCCGGGACGGGTGCTCAGCTCCACCTCGACGCTCTCAAAGCCGAAGGTCCGGTATATCTCAAGGACCAGGTTGACCACCCCGACCACTTCGTCCTCGAGCTGCTCCTCGGTGCAGTAGATGTGCGCGTCGTCCTGAGTAAAGGACCGCACCCGGAAGAGGCCGTGGAGCACCCCGGACATCTCGTGGCGGTGCACCAGACCCAGCTCTGCGATGCGCAGGGGCAGCTCCCGGTATGAGCGCCGCCGATCCTTGTAGATAAGGAGGCCGCCGGGGCAGTTCATGGGCTTGATAGCGAAGCTTCGCTCGTCGATGTCGGTGAAATACATATTTTCGCGGTAGTAATCCGCGTGGCCAGAGGTGTGCCAGAGGCTCTCGTCCAGCGCCACTGGGGTGGAAATCTCCTGGTAGCCGTCCCGTCGATGAAGCCCGCGCCAGTAGGCGACGATGGTCTCCTTGATGCGCATGCCGTTGTCGTGCCAGAAGGGGAACCCCGGACCGACATCCTGGAAAGAGAAAAGATCCATCTCCCGGCCGATGCGGCGGTGATCCCGCTTCTTGGCCTCCTCGAGCATGTGCAGATGAGTTTTGAGCTGCTTCTTGTCCGGGAACGCTATCGCGTAGATCCGCTGGAGCTGCTGATTGGACGCGTCCCCCCGCCAATACGCGCCGGCCACCTTGAGGACCTTCACTGCCTTGAGCCGTTTCGTGTCAGGGACGTGGGGCCCCCGACAGAGATCGATGAAGCCGCCTTGGCGATACGCGGTGATCGTGCCGTCCTCCAGCTCACCGATCATCTCGACCTTGTAGGGGTTGTCCGCAAAGGCCGCCAGCGCCTCCTTCCGGGACAGCTCCAAGCGTTCCACGGGGAGCCTCGCCTTGATCAGCTCCTTCATGCGGGTCTCGATGCGGGCGAGATCCTCCTCGGTGAAGGGCGGATGATCAAAGTCGTAGTAGAAGCCCTGCTCCACGGGAGGACCGATGGTGGGCTTCGCGTCGGGGAAGAGTTCCGTCACCGCCTGGGCCAGGAGGTGGGCAGCGGAGTGCATGAACACGTCCCGCCCCTCCTGGTCCCGGAAGGTGAGTATTCGGACCCGGAGATCGCCCTCGGCCGGGGCCTCGAGGGGACGAGTCAGATCCTGGAGATGATCGTTTACCTCGATAGCTACCGCGGCGCGAGCGAGGCCCTCAGAGATCTGCATCGCTACGTCCAGGCCCGAACTCCCGGCGGGGAACTCGATCACTGTCTCATCGGGAAGTGTTACCTGGATCGACTCCATGTCGATACCTCCTGTCTCCAGGGGTCGGTCGGCTGCGGCGAGGCCCGAGCGCGCCCGCAGGGAGCACCGGAGGCGTAGTGGAGCTACGTCGAGGATGCGACCGAGGACGAAAGCCGGGGCTCGCCCAGCGGGGCGACCCCTAGACGGCGATCTTGCCCTGGAGCAGGAACGCGATGATCAGCGCGTAGATCACCAGGGATTCGATCAAGGCCAGCGCCAGGATCATGGGGGCCATGATCTTGTTCTGCGCGCCTGGGTTGCGGGCGATGCCCTCCAGCGCAGCAACGGCGGCCTTGCCCTGGCCCAACGCACCGCCGAACGCGGCGATCGCAATGGCGAGGCCGGCGCCGATGGCGAGGTACATCTTCGTGGACTCGGCGTTGTCCGCCGCGCCCTCGGCCGCAAAGGCCATCGCGGGCAGGAGCACCGCAGTCAGCAGGAAGAAACCTACTCCGCTCAGTCCAGTCATAACCTTACGCATCTCGTCACTCCTTCTTCATGCAGGCGGACTCTCCGCCGGGTTCAATGCTCCTCCGCGTGCTCGATGGCCAACGCCATGTACACCATCGACAGCAGGCAGAATACCAGGGTCTGTACCACCGCGACCAAGGCCCCCAGGGCCATGATCGGCAGGGGCAGAAACAGGATGCCGAAGCCCAGGAAGATCCCCAGAACTTTATGGTCCCCCATGATGTTGCCCATGAGACGAACGCCCAGGGATATGGGACGCACCAAATGACTGATCGTCTCGATGAGCAGCATGAGGATCATCAGGGGCAAAGCGTACCACGCCAAGATGGGCCCCAGGAAATGCTTGAAGTAGGCCAGCCCGTGCTCCTTGACGCCCAGGTAGTGCGTCGACACGAAGACCACCAGGCCCAGGGCCAGGGTGGTGTCCAGGACGTCCGTCGGAGGCAGAAAGCCCGGGATCATCCCCAGGATATTTGAAAAGAAGATGAACACGGCCAGAGCGCCGATGAGTGGGAAGTACCGCTTCGCTGCGGCCTCGCCCATGAGGCCCTCCATGAGACCGAGGACCGCACTCGCCAAGCCCTCCATGAAGGTAAAAACGCCGAATCTCTCGTCAGGGACCAGGGGTGGATCCCGGCGGATACGGCGATGGACCACCCACCCCGCGCCCACGGCCAGCAGGAACACCACGAGGCCCATGAACATGTGGATCGCCCGGTCCGGTGTCCCGCCCTCCACGTAGGTCTTGTGGGGCTCCACCAACGAGTAGACGTTGGAGATCAACCCCGGGAAGACCTGCGCAACGAGGTTCCAGTGATCCCCCTCTGGCCAGGGACCGTCGTGGTGGCTCTCAATGTGCATGTCCGGGACCAGAACGGATCCGATTGCCATCACCAGGGAGGCCACGACCACAACAATAATCTTGGTCCTACGACTCATCCGAGGCTCCGTTGGTCAGGCGCTGAAACGGTCACGGAGAGGCGCCCCGTCAGGACCCCGATCACCAGGGCTACGGGGAGGACGCTGAAGCCCAGCGCCAAGCCCACTGGCTCGATCGCTAAGGGGACGACCAGCAGGTAGAGGACGCCCCCGAGGACTGGGAACTTGAGTGCGAGGAGTATCCCGAGGGACGCTACCCCCGCCGTGCCTGTCCGGCGGGTTAACATCGCGGCCGCCGCTGCCAGGAGGCCCAGATCCAGGATCGCAAGACCGGCCCCGGCCAGAGCCCCGATGGAGCCCTCCACGCCGGCGATCGCCGCGGAAACAGCGATCGCTACAGCGGCCAGGGCCAACAGCAACCACAATGTTTGGACGAAGAAGGGTCTCACGCTCATCTCCTGCCGTCTTGAGGATCCTCGGAATCCCGCATCAGCCGTCGGAGCGCCCGATAAAGATTCAAAAAACCCGCCCCGACGCCGACACCCACCATGATGAGGGTCAGCCATGGTGCCGTCCCCATCCGCCCGTCCAGCCAGTCACCGGCCAGGTAGCCGAGAAGGATGGAAAAGGCCAGTTCCAGCCCCACGGAGCTGAAGCGCGCCGTACTTTTGAGCCCGGACCCGTACCGTTGCCAACGATCGCCGCCCAAAGCACCCTCCAAATCAGCGTCCGTTTGTAACACGGCGCGGCATTTCCGTCAATGGCGGCATCACCGTCAACAAAAAGAGGTTGGCCGCCCCCACGCCAGGGCCTATGATGCAATCTATTTCCGGGGAGGAGGCCCGGCGGGAATGGAGCATAGACACACACGAAGGGTTTGTCTGGCCACGGTAATCGGCCTGGGTCTCCTGGGCCTGGCCCTGGTCCTTGATGCGGAACCTTTGCTGAACGGGATACGCGCAGGCTCCCTCCTGGATCGTGAAGATCTGAAGTCTCTCTGGGCCACGATCTCCACTCTGGACCCGGTGTATACCCTTGCGGTGATCTCCGCGGTCCTCTTCTTCTCGGGCGCGGGCGTCCCGATCCCCGAGGACCTCCCCCTCACCTTTACGGGAATCCTCCTGAGCCTGCCACAGACCGTCGATCGCTTCGGCGGCCCTGCGCCGTCCATCATCACCATCGGCCTGATAACCTACGCAGCAATCCTCTCGGGAGATCTCATCGCGTACACCCTCGGGCGCCGCTTCGGCAACGACATAGCCACCTGGCCTTTACTTCGTTTGGCGTTAAGCACAAAGCGTCGGGCCCGCCTTGAGCGCTGGTTTGCACGCTACGGCAACTGGGCCGTCTTCCTGGGCCGCATGGTAGCCGGGGTGCGATTCGTGACCTTTGTCAGTGCGGGCATCGCGAAGATGCCCGTGCACCGCTTCGTCCTCTTCGACAGCTTGGCCTCCCTGGTCACGGTCCCCGCGTGGATCTTCCTTGGCTATATGATCGGGACCCACTTCGACCAGCTCCTGGTCTGGATGTCTAGGGTCAACGCTACTACGTGGCTTGTTCTGGGGATCGGAGTGGTGGCCTTTTTTGTGGTGCGAGGGATCATGCGGCGACGCCGGAAGAGCCGTAACGTAGCGGCAGAGGTTCAGTCGGACTGAAGCAGCGCGAAGGCCGGAGCCAGGGCAGCGTCCAGGCCCGCTGTCCAAGCCTCCAGGCGGTGCTCCCGCAGCCACGCTGCCAGGGGTGCATCCGCTGCCTGGAGGGTCGCCAGCCGTGACACGTACCAAGCCCGGATCCCCGCCATCGGTTGGCCTTCGGCCGCTACGTCCCCGAGCGCGTCGCAGTGTTCCATCAGGGCAGCGGCTGCAGCGACGCGGCGGCCCGCGGGATGCTTCACGCCTTCCAGAAGGCACTGTCCCCTGACCTCGCCCTCCGGGTCAGGAACGCAAAGCGCGGCCATGAGACCGCCCACCGCTGCCGGACAGGGAATGCCCAAGGTGGAGAGCACGTGGTCCCGCCAGGAGCGAGAAGCCGGCCGGAGCAGCTCCCCCAAGGCCACGGCAGCGGCCCGGCTGGCGTCAGGGCCGTCGGGAGCAGCCTCCAGTCGCTCCAGGGTGGCGATGAGTTGCTCCCGCTTTACGAAGATCAGGGCCTGAAGATCGTGGGCAAAGCCAGCCATCGCAGCGGCCCGCGCACCACGCGGGTCACCGTCTCCCAACTCCCGGTGGACCAGCGCGAAGATCTCTTGGGTTTCCTGCGCCAGGATCTGGAAATTTCGGGGCCGAGAGAGGTCCCCCTCCAGCTCCCAGCCGGTCACGACCTCCAGGGTCTCAGCGAGGGTCGCATCGCCGGTCACCCGTGCAGCGACGAAGAGATCCAGGAGAACCTCTGCGCGCAGCAGGAACGCGTCCATGGCTATGTCCTTGTCTGCGCCTTTTTCCTTCGGCAATGCCTCGAGGATCGCACAGCCCTCCCGGAAGCGGTCCCCGAAGTCGTAGGTAGAGAGCAGCTCACGTGCCCTGGCGAGTTCTTCGGCCGGCGTGGGGGTAGCCGGGGTCTCGCCGCGGTCCTTACAGCCGGCCAGGGACATGAGGAGAAACATAGCCGAAAACGCCGTAGCGCCCCAGCGAATACATAACTTGAACATAGAGGATGCCTCCGTTCGGCGAATCTTGAGTCGGCTACTTCTTCTTGCAGTCGGACACGAGGTCCAGGAGCTGGCCCTGCTGCTTTTCCCACCACTGGGGAATCGCCTCCTTGAAGAACTGGTCCTTCTCGAGGAACTCCTTCTCCGACGCGTAGCCGTGACGCTTCAGGATCGGCCTGTAGTACTTGATCCGATTGTCCTGGTTCTCGACCATCATTTTGAGCTGCGCCACAGGCTCGTGGATCGTGGCGTAGTCGTCCATGGGGTCATAGTCGAGGTTGACGCGGCAGGCCAGCTCCGCGTAGCAGTCCGCGTAGCGCTGGCGTTCGGGGGAGAGCTCCTGCTTCTCCACCTTGACGGGAACAGGCTTTGGCGCCTCTTTCACTACCTGGCCGCCGCCGCTGCAGGCCGCACCGAACGCGGCGAGCGTCACGAACAAGACAAGCTCCTTCATTCGGTATCCTCCGTGGGAAACAGCTGGTTACATTTCTCCAACGAGATCAACGCTACCGCTTGACAGAGGTTCGGTCAAGAACCTCAGACCATCAGGAATCCCCGCAGCAAGGCCTGAAGGATCCCGCCGTGCCGGTAGTGGTCCACGTCAACGGCCGTATCGAGACGACAGATTACGACGAAACGGATCTCGGGGCCGTCATCTGTGGTCGCGATAACCGCGATCTCCTGTGCTGGCGTCACGTCGTCGTTGATCGCCACTGAAAAAAGCTCCTGTCCGGTCAGCCCCAGGGACTCCGCTGATTCACCGTCACGAAACTGGAGGGGAAGGACTCCCATGCCCACGAGGTTGGAGCGATGGATCCGCTCGAATGACTCGGCGATTACCGCCCTCACCCCGAGGAGGCTGGTGCCCTTGGCGGCCCAGTCCCGGCTGGAGCCCATACCGTAATCCCCTCCAGCGAGGACGACCACGGGGACGCCCCGGCTCCTGTAGACCTCCGCTGCCTCGAAGACCGAGGTGACCTCCCCGTCGGGCAGCAGGATGGTCCAGCCCCCTTCTGTGCCCGGGGCCAGACGGTTACGCAGACGAATGTTGGCAAAGGTGCCCCGGACCATAACCTCGTCGTTGCCCCTCCTGCTGCCAAAGGAGTTGAAGTCCCGGGCGCGCACCCCGGCGGCCTCGAGGTAACGGCCCGCTGGGCCATCATCAGGGATCGCGCCGGCGGGGCTGATGTGATCCGTGGTCGTGGAGTCCCCCACCATCACCAGGCATCGAGCCCCCTCGATGGGCGTGATGGGGCCCGGCTCCGGCGCTATGTCCAAAAAGAAAGGGGGCTCCTTGATATAGGTGCTATCGGGATCCCACGCGTAGAGTTCGCCTTTGATCTTGGGCAGCTCGTTCCAGCGTTCATCCCCGACCTCGATCCCATCATACGCGGCACGGAAGACCTCCGGTGAGAGGGCACGGGCCTGGGCCTCGCTGATCTCCGCGTCCGTGGGCCAGATGTCCTTCAGAAAAACGGGGGCCCCATCCGTCCCCACGCCGAGGGGCTCTTTTGTCAGATCGATGTCCATGGTTCCGGCCAACGCGTAGGCCACGACCAGGGGCGGAGAGGCCAGGTAGTTTGCCTTGACGCGGGGATTGATCCTGCCCTCGAAGTTGCGGTTGCCCGAGATGACTCCCGCGACGACGAGACCCCCCGCGTCTACCGCATCTGCCACGGCCTCGGGTAGGGGCCCCGAGTTGCCGATGCATGTGGTGCAGCCGTAGCCCACCACATGGAAGCCCAATGCCTCCAGATCGGGCAACAGCTCGGCCCGGATCAGGTAATCGGTCACGGCCCGGGAGCCCGGAGCCAGGCTGGTCTTGACGAGGGGCCGCCGCACGAGCCCGGCGGCCAAGGCCTTCCGCGCCAGTAGCCCCGCGGCCAGCAGCACCGAAGGATTGGAGGTGTTGGTGCAGGAGGTAATAGCGGCCAGGACCACGTCCCCGTGGCCCAAATCCCCCTCCCCGCCCGCCAGGGGCTGGCGGGGCGCGTCCGGGTCCACGCCAAAGGTGGCGTCCGCGTCCAAGCGCCAGGCGCGCTTCATCGCAGCGAGGTCGATCCAGTCCTGGGGGCGCTTGGGCCCGGCCAGCGCGGGGACCACGGTCCCCAGGTCCAACCCAAAGGTCACCGCGTAGTCAGGCGTCGGCGCGTCGTCGGCGCGGAACATCTCCTGGGCCCGGCAATATGCCTCCACCGTGCCCACCTGGGCCTCGTCCCTGCCCGTGGCCCGCAGATAGTCCAGGGTGACCTGGTCCACGGGAAAATAGCCCATGGTCGCGCCGTACTCGGGGGCCATGTTCGCCAACGTGGCCCGATCGGGCAGGGTCAGCCCCCCGAGGCCGGGCCCGAAGAACTCCACAAACTTTCCGACCACACCCTGGGCCCGGAGCTGTCTGGTCACGGCGAGGACAAGGTCCGTAGCGTTGACGCCATCAGCGAGCGCGCCCGTAAGCCGCATCCCCACGACCTCGGGGAGCAGCATGTAGAGGGGCTGTCCCAGCATCGCCGCCTCGGCCTCGATCCCGCCCACGCCCCAGCCGAGGACGCCGAGACCGTTAACCATCGTGGTGTGTGAATCAGTGCCCACGAGGGAATCGGGGAAGAGCACCGCGCCGTGCGGACCATCTTCCCGCCGCACCACCGTGGCCAGGTACTCGAGGTTCACTTGGTGGATGATGCCGCTGGCCGGGGGGATCACCCGAAAGCCGTCGAACGCGCCACCGCCCCAACGCAGGAACTCATAGCGCTCCCGGTTCCGCTCGTACTCTCGACGGCTGTTCTCGGCCAGGGCTTCCGGGCTGCCGAAGGCGTCCACCTGGATGCTGTGATCGATGACCAGATCCGCGGGGATCCGAGGATTGATCCGGCCGGGGTCGCCGCCCATACGGGCCATGGCAGCACGTAGCGCTGCGAGATCCACAAGGCTGGGCACCCCGGTGAAGTCCTGAAGGATCACCCGCGCAGGCATGAAGGGGAACTCCCGCCCGGACGGATCCAAGACACCCGCGACCCGACGCACGTCGTCCGCGGTGACAGCTCGGCCGTCCTCGTGGCGTAGCGCACCCTCCAGCAGAACCCTGATCGAATAGGGGAGCCGCGTTAGATCCGCCACTCCCTTCTCTCGGAGCGCTGGCAATCGAAAAATCTCCGCTGGCCCCATGGGGGTCTCTATGCGGGTGCGGACGCCAAAGGTATCGAGGGAACCGGTCGCCATGGCATCCTCCGAGGGTTGATTCGTTCGTTCGCAACAATAGCCAACCCGCCTCATATTTCAAGGAACCCTGGACTGCTCCGCAACGGGTTCCCATCGTGTTATCGTACACACAGATTTGAATTCACATCCTCAAGAAGGTACCGAAGAAGGGGAGCCGGATGTCACGTTTCAATTCCCTCGGAGAGATGGCGCAGGCCAACAACGAGATCAGCGGGGACTGCTTCCAGCGTTACAACGTCAAGGACGGCCTCCGCAACTCGGATGGCTCCGGTGTCCTGGTGGGTCTCACAAAGGTCTCCGGGGTGACGGGCTACCAAAAGGTGGACGAGGAGGTCGTCCCGATGCCCGGGATGCTCACCTACCGCGGAGAGGACGTCGGCGATCTCGTCCGCAGGTTCCGGGCTGAGGGGCGGCACGGCTTCGAGGAGACAGCCTTCCTTCTGCTCTTCGGCCAACGGCCTACGAAGGATGAAGCCACCTGGTTCAAGGCGGCCCTGGGTGAGATGCGCGCGCTGCCGAAGAACTTCGCCCGAGACGTACTCCAGACCTTCCGGACCCCGGACATCATGAACGCGCTGGGTCGATCGATTCTGACCCTCTACAGCATCGACGACAACCCCGAGGACCGTTCCTTAGGCAACCAAATTCGCCAGGCCATGGAGATGATCGCCAGGGTGGCCACCCTGGTGCCCCACGCGTACTACTCGATCCAGCACGGCTTCCATGGGGACAGCCTGATCATCCACCGCCCGGATCCGGTCATGGGGACCGCGGAGAACTTACTGATGCTTCTCCGCCCGGACAGGTACTTCGACGCGCTGGAGGCCCGGGTGCTGGACACCGCGCTCACCCTCCACGCGGACCACGGCGGCGGCAACAACTCGACCTTCTCCGTCCGGGTGATCTCCTCCACCCACACGGACATCTACTCGGCCATCAGCGCCGCGGTGGGTTCCCTGAAGGGGCCACTACACGGCGGCGCGAACATCCGCGTGGTGCAGATGATGGACGACCTCCAGGCGCGCCTGGGCACCAGTCCCTCCCGGGACGCGGTGCGGGGCTACCTCCGGGACATCCTAGAAAAGAAGGTCCTGGACGGAAACGGAAAGATCTACGGCCTGGGCCACGTGGTGTATACCCTGAGCGACCCCCGCGCATTGATCCTCAAGGCTGAGGCGCTGGAGTTGGCCAAGGCCAAGGGACGCGAGGAAGAGTTCGCTCTCTATGAGACTGTGGAGGAGCTTGCGCCGGATGTACTCCGGGAGTTCAAGAACAACCCTGACGCAGCGATCAGCGTCAACGTGGACTTCTACTCTGGCTTTGTCTACGACTCCCTGAATATCCCCCGGGAGGTCTTCACCCCCCTCTTCGCTGTGGGACGGATGGCCGGGTGGACCGCGCACCGCATAGAGACGCTCACCAACCGGCTGAAGATCATTCGGCCCGCGTACAAGACGGTGGTGGATCACAGCCAGCCTAAAAACGCGCGATGATAGCGTCTCCGAACGCGGTGCAGGACAGGAGGGTGGCGTCATCCATCTGACGCTCAAGGTCATAGGTGACCTGGCCGTCCAGGATCGCACCCTCGATGCCCTTGAAAATGAGCCGGGCCGCCTCGTCCCAGCCCATATACTCAAGCATCATGCATGCAGAGAGGATCAGGGAACCGGGGTTGACCTTGTCCTGGCCCGCGTACTTGGGCGCTGTGCCATGGGTGGCCTCAAAGAGGCCGACGCTGTCGCCGATGTTGGCGCCTGGGGCCATGCCCAAGCCGCCGACCTGCGCGGCGCACGCGTCGGAGATGTAGTCGCCGTTCAGGTTCGGGGTCACGATCACGTCGTACTCCGCAGGGCGCAGCAGGACCTGCTGGAACATCGCGTCCGCGATGCGGTCCTTCACCAGAATCTTCCCCTCGGTGGAAGCGCCGGCCCAGGTCTCCTCCTCGGTCACGATCCGGTCCCGGTACTCCCGCTTGTAGAACTCGTAGCCCCAGTCCCGGAACTTCCCCTCGGTGAACTTCATGATGTTCCCCTTGTGGACCAGGGTGATCGTGGGGAGGCCGCGAGCCATGGCGTGCTCGATGGCCGAGCGGCAGATCCGCTCCGTCGCGAACCGGGAGATCGGCTTGATCCCGATCCCTGAGTCGGCCCGAATCCGTTTGCCCGAAGTCGTGTATATCAGATCGATGAAGGCCCGGGCCTCCGGGGTCTCCGGCGCGAACTCGACGCCGAGATAAATATCCTCGGTGTTCTCCCGGAAGATCACCACGTCCAGATCGCCGGGGCGCTTCACCGGTGCGGGGACGCCCTTATGCCAGCGCACCGGCCGTATACAGGCGTAGAGGTCCAGCTCCTGGCGCAGGGCCACGTTCAGCGATCGAATCCCGCCACCCACCGGTGTAGTCATGGGGCCCTTGATCGCTACCCGATACTTCCGGATCGCGGCGATAGTCTCCCTGGGAAGCCAGTCGTCGAGGGTCTCCTTGGACTCTTCGCCCGCGGGCACTTTCCACCACTGGATCTTCCGAACGCGCCCATAGGCATTGGCCACCGCGGCGTCCACCACGGTCTTCATGACAGGCGTTATATCCGCCCCGATTCCGTCGCCTTCGATGTAGGGAATTATGGGGTCAAGCGGCACCACGAGCTGGTTCTTCTGACAATCGAAACCGATGGGGGTCCCCGTCGCGGGGGGCGAGATCCGTCCGAAATCCATATGTTTCTCCCGGAGAAAGCTACTGGATGGTGGGGTCCTCGTCGTCACCTTCGGGAACGGAGTGGAAGCGGGAGTCATCCTCCGCCGGGAACTCCTCGACCTCGTCCTGATCCTCGTCGTCCTCAGCGAGACGCTCCAGGCCACAGACCCGCTCGCCCTCGTCGAGGTTGATCAGCTTCACGCCCTGGGTGTTGCGGCCCAGGATCGGGATCTCGTTGACCCGGGTGCGGATGATCTTGCCGCCCTCGGTGGCCAACATGACGTTGTCCGTGTCAAGGACCTGGATCACGCCCACCACGAGGCCGTTGCGCTCCGTAGTCTTGATCGTGATGATGCCTGTCCCTCCCCGGTTCTGGATCCGGTACTCGTCGGGGCTGGAGCGCTTGCCGTAGCCGTTCTCGGAGACCGAGAGGATCGTCTCGTTTTCGTTGAGGACCTCCGCGGCCACGACCTCGTCGCCCTTGCGCAGGCGGATCCCCCGCACGCCGCGGGTGGCGCGACCCATCTGCCGCGCGTCCCCGACGTTGAAGCGGATCGACATGCCACGCCGCGTCACGATGAGGACCTCCTGATCGTCCCGGACCTCCCGGGCCAGGATCAGGTCGTCGCCCTCGTCGAGGCGCAAGCCGATGATTCCGGTGGAGCGGATATGGAGGTAATCGGTCTGCGCGGTGCGCTTGACATAGCCTCTCTTGGTCACCGTAAGGATCGAGTAGCCTTCCTTGAGCTCCCGGAGACGCACGATCGCCTTGGGGGCCTCGCCCTTGTCCACGGGGATCAGGTTCACGATGGGGCGACCCCGCGCTGAACGGCCCGCCTCGGGGATCTGGAAGACCTTCAGCTTGTAGACCTTGCCGACGCTGGTGAAGATCAGCAGGTCGTCGTGGGTGGACGCTACGAAGAGCTTCACCACGAAGTCCTCTTCCTTGGTCGTCATCCCGGTCTTGCCCCGCCCACCCCGACGCTGGGAGCGGTACAGGGTGATCGGTGTGCGCTTGATGTAGCCCGTGCGGGAGATGGTCACCACCATCTCCTCCTCCGCGATCAAGTCGAGTATGTCGATGTCGCCGAGATCGTCCACGATCTCGGTGCGCCGTGCGTCCCCGTACTGGTCCCGAACCTCCTCAAGTTCGCCGACGATCACCTTCAGCATCACTTCCCGATCCGAGAGGATCAGCTTCAGGCGAACAATCTCCTTGAGGAGCGCCTCGTATTCCTCGAGGATCTTCTCCCGCTCCATGCCCGTGAGGCGATGAAGGCGCATCTCCAGGATCGACTTGGCCTGGATCTCGGAGAGGCCAAAGCTCGCCTCGAGGCCCGCCTGGGCTTCTACGCGATCCTTGGAACGACGAATCAGCTCGATGACCGCGTCGATGTTGTCGAGCGCTATTTTGAAGCCCTCAAGGATGTGAGCCCGCTCCTCAGCCTTGCGCAGCTCGTATCTCGTTCGGCGTGTAACCACATCCCGGCGATGAGCAACAAAACGCTCGAGCATCTGCTTGAGGTTGAGGACCTTGGGCTGGCCCTGATCGATGGCCAGCATGTTGATCCCGAAGGATGACTGCATGGGTGTGTGCGCGAACAGAGAATTCAGCACCACGTCGGAGATCGCGTCCCTCTTCAGGTCGACGACGACCCGCATGCCGTCGCGGTCCGACTCGTCCCTGAGGTCACTGATGCCCGTCAGGACCTTGTCCTTGACCAGACCAGCGATACGCTCAAGGAGCTTGGCCTTGTTCACCTGGAACGGCAGCTCGGTGACGATGATCGACTCTCTATCCGTACGCTTGTGGGTCTCTACGTGAACCCGGGCCCGGATCTTCACGACCCCGCGGCCCACCTGGTACGCGCTGAGGATTCCGCTGCGGCCGTAAATGAATCCCCCCGTGGGGAAGTCGGGACCGGGGACGATCCGCATCAGGTCCAGGATCGTGCAATCAGGGGTCTGCGCCACATGGATGGCTGCGTCGATCACTTCCCGCATGTTGTGGGGCGGGATGTTGGTGGCCATGCCGACAGCGATGCCGGAGGAGCCGTTGACCAGGAGGTTGGGGAAGCGGGCCGGAAGAACCGTGGGCTCCGTGAGGGAGCCATCATAGTTCTCCGCAATGTCCACGGTCTCCTTGTCGAGGTCGCCGAGCATCTCCCCAACCAAGCGGGCCATGCGAACCTCGGTGTACCGCATGGCAGCGGGGGGATCGCCATCGACGGAGCCGAAGTTCCCCTGGCCGTCAACCAGGAGGTAGCGCATGGAAAAGTCCTGGGCCATGCGCACGATGGTGTCGTAGACCGCCTGGTCGCCGTGGGGGTGGTACTTCCCGATCACGTCACCGACCACGCGGGCGCTCTTCTTGTACGGCGCGTTCCACGAATTCCGGAGTTCGTTCATCGCGTGGAGCACCCGGCGATGGACGGGCTTGAGGCCGTCCCGCACGTCCGGGAGCGCACGTCCCACGATTACGCTCATCGCGTATTCGAGGTAGGAGGTCCGAACCTCCTTGACGATATTAATGGGGATGCCCTTCCTGGTAGTCGATTCCATCAGCTTTACCCCCTAAAGAACTACAAACTCCGACTTCCTGATAAATGAGTCAAGTTTCTTCTCTTCTGAAAAGCAAAAACCTCATGGGGAGGGGCCGAAGGGTGAGGAAGTCGGATGCGTGGTCGAGGGCATTCAGGCCGGAGTCACATGTCGAGCGAAGCGCCCCGACGAGGGAGGCGGACTTTCTGTCCGCCGAGTTGAGGAGGGCGGCA